>NZ_JBQKUL010000048.1:0-30133 GCF_054968565.1 Pseudoalteromonas sp. G5_S1_54_S4
ACCTAAAACCTAAAACCTAAAACCTAAAACCTAAAACCTAAAACCTAAAACCTAAAACCTAGCTCTAAAACGTTTCGCCTTGCAAAATGGCAATAATACGCCTAGCCCCGCCATGGTCGCGATGTTCGCCTAAGTATATTCCTTGCCAAGTCCCCAGCGCTAATTGACCATCATTAATAGGTATCGTTAACTCGCAACCTAAAGTGCTGGTTTTAATATGAGCAGGCATATCATCATCGCCCTCATAGTCATGACGATAATAAGGCTGGCGCTCAGGTACAAACTGATTGAAGTGACTTTCCATATCCATACGCACGGTCGGATCGGCATTTTCATTAATGGTTAAGCTGGCAGAGGTGTGTTGAATAAATAAGTGTAATAAACCTATTTTTAGTTGGCTCAGCTGTGGGAGTTTAGTCAGTATGTCGTTATCAATTAAGTGAAAGCCCCGCGAGCGAGGCTTTAATGTAATCGTGGTTTGCGACCAGCTCATAGCTTATCGAAGCTCACTTCAATGTTTGCATTACCTGCATCACTGGTAAATGGCATAATAATTTTTTTGCCGTCACTTTTATGCGTAATAGTATGGTTTTTACCAGACACAACAATGGGGGTTGCCATGGCAAAGTCATAGCCTTTTTCACCTAATAGGTTTTTAGCACCACCGGTGACCATATTGGTTATTTCGCCGACCATGTCAGTGACTTCTTCATTTACGCTGTCAGGTCGCTCACCTAACATACGTTCCATTATAGTCAGCGCTAAACTTTCGTCGAAGGTTATTGAAAATGAACCGCGAGTTTGGGGGCCAACCATACCAATTAATCCCGATACATCACCACAGGCTACTTCATCGGTTTTAATGCGAGGTTTACCTGGTTTTAACTGAGTTTGAGCCATGGTGCTCAATACATTCATCAAAGAAGATAAAAAGGGATTAATGAACTCTACATTCATATTATATATCCTTAAATTGGTACTGATAGAGGGTATACGTAAAGTATAGCTATAGTCGCTCAGCTATGCTCGACAAGCGTCACATTTACCGTGTGCTTCTATGGTTTGCCCAGAAACTACAAAGCCACTTTCGGCTGCTAAGTTATTGAGCTCATGTGAAATTACTGTTGAATGCAGCTCTTTAACAAACCCACATGTATCGCAAATTAGTAATTGAACAGGATGAATATGATCAAAGTGATGACACAACATGAATGCATTAGTGCTTTCAATTTTATGAATAAAACCGAGTTCTGCTAAAAAGTCTAAAGCACGATAAATTGTCGCAGGTTTTGCGCCTGTTTCAGTGACTTTTAATTGCTCTAGCAAATCGTATGCACCCACACCACCTTGAGCGCTTGCTAATAAACGAAATACCTTTTCGCGAATAGGTGTGAATCGCGCACCACGGTTGTCGCATACTTGTTTTGCTTTACTTACGAGTGATTCTATATTCATCTTCTCTCATCCTTACTTTGCCATGATATACTAACATACTGTATTGTAGTTGCAGCGTTTTATTAACCGCTTTTGTGAAAAGGTATTCATTAATGCATGAACTATTAGCCATATTTATTTTCTTTTTTGCAGTTATCGATCCAATCGGCACAATTCCGGTTTTTATCGCCGTAACTCGGGGTGATGACGACAAGTTTAAGCGTAAAGTAATTTTTAAAGCAGTGGGTGTATCTGCTTTAGTACTGTTATTTTTTGTGGTTGCCGGTGAGCAATTACTCAATGTGATTGAGATTCCACTATCGGCATTTCAAATAGCCGGTGGGTTGATCTTATTAATTTTTGCACTCTCCATGACGTTTGGTGAAAGTAAACCCGAAGCTGAAATTAAAAGTGTTCGCGATAGCACTGAAACCGCTATTTTTCCGCTGGCTATACCCTCAATTGCAAGCCCGGGCGCTATGTTAGGTGCGGTATTAATGACGCGTAATGAAGAATATACTTGGGTTGAACAAATGATTACCTCATCAATGATGCTGGCCGTTTTAGTGGTGGTACTTATTTTGTTATTACTTGCTACGCATGTACATAAAATAATAGGTGATAGTGGGGCAAGTATTATTAGCCGAATTATGGGGTTAATTTTAAGCTCAGTCGCAGTAACGAATATTTTAAATGGTATCGCACAATACTTTGGCTTGCAGGTGTTTGCTTAATATTGCTGCGCATGGGGCTTTTGTGTAAAATGCAGCGCCTTTTAAGCTGTGCTTAAATTATAAATTTTTGAGGACTACATTTTGGATAAACGTACTTTAAATCGACGCTTTTCTGTTGCCCCCATGCTCGATTGGACTGATCGCCATTGTCGTACGTTTCATCGTAAAATGACAAAGCACACCGTGCTCTACACTGAAATGATCACCACAGGTGCTATTTTGTTTGGCCGTGGTGACTATTTGCACTTTAATCAACATGAAGGCCCAGTAGCGCTGCAGCTGGGGGGCTCAGATCCGCAAGCGCTAGCACAGTGTGCCAAGCTTGCAGGTGAGCGCGGTTATGATGAAATAAACCTTAACGTAGGTTGCCCATCAGATCGTGTGCAAAATGGGCGTTTTGGTGCCTGTTTAATGGCAGAGCCCGAGCTTGTGGCAGAGTGTGTTGCTGCAATGAAAAGTGAAGTCAGTATTCCTGTTACGGTAAAAACGCGCATTGGTATTGATGAGCAAGATTCCTATGAATTTTTATGTGCGCTTATTGAAGCATCGCATAAAGTAGGCTGTGATGATTTTATTATTCATGCCCGTAAGGCATGGCTAAAGGGGTTGAGTCCAAAAGAAAATCGCGAAGTTCCTGAGCTTAACTACCCCCGTGTTTACCAGCTTAAAAAAGATTATCCACAACTTGATTTAAGTATTAATGGCGGTGTTAAAACCATTGAGCAAAGTCTTGAGCATTTACAGTACATAGATGGGGTGATGGTTGGGCGAGAGGCTTACAGTAATCCATTTATGCTAAATGAAGTGGATGAAAAAATATATGGTGACGCTGCTAATACTCAGTCACGTCATGATGTTGTGCGCTCTATGTATGATTACATTGAAGAAGAGATGCGTTTAGGCGCTAACTTTTGGCATGTTGCTCGCCATATGTTAGGTATTTTTCAGGGACAACCCGGTGCGCGTGGTTTTAGACGCCATTTATCTGAAAATGGCCATGGCAAGCAAGCTGATTTGAGTGTTATGGATAAAGCACTAAGTTACGTACCCGAATAACAGATCCTCTGTATAGAAAAAAGCCACCTCAGGTGGCTTTTTTTGATCCCAAATTTTGGTCAAAAGTTTAATTTATTAGCCAATTCGACTTAATTTCATTCAGTGGCGAGTCATTAATTTACCTACTTAAAATAACTTAACCACATGATATTTAATGAAAATAAAACCATTTTAAGTTGTTGGCATAACTCTTGGAATCCTGTTGATGTATAAATAAAAATCATCAGGAGAATAACATGGGCATATTTAACCGCGTAAACGACGTCATTCAAGCAAATATTGTAGCTATGCTTGATAAAGCAGAAAACTCAGAAAAGTTACTCAATTTAATGCTTACTGAAATGCAAGAAGCGCTTAATAAGTGTCGTAGTACGGCAGCTGCACTTTTATGTGAAGAAAAGAGCATTAAACGTCAAATAAGTAACAAACAGCAAGCGCTCGCAAATTGGCAATTAAAAGCTGAGCATGCTGTGACAAAAAATCGTGACGATTTAGCTAAATCAGCATTAGCCGAAAAACACACAGTTGAACAAAGCATAGGGTGCTTGCAAACGCAGCTTGAGGCATTACAACAATCGATTACTAAAATCACTGAAGACTGCGAGCGCTTACAGCAAAAAATGACGCAGGCAAAAGCAAAGCAAGCACAACTTGCAAAGCGTGAAAACGTAGTTGAGGCAAGGGCAAAAATAAATACGCAACTACAAAGCGATAAAGTGGCTTTTGCCTTATCACGATTTGAGCAAATAGAGCGCCGTGTTGAGAGTGTAGAGTCGCAGGTCGAAGCATATGAGCTGACAGATACAGCGAGCAATACTGCGACGCAAATTGAGTCACTGGTTAAAAACGAAAAAATTGATGCAGAACTGGCAAGTTTAAAAGCGAGTTTAAATACTGCTAACAAACAAACAGCTTAAGGAGATTGCTATGAATAGTTTTAATACACACCGTCGTTGGTACAAAAATACGCTTAACAAAAAAATATCAGGCGTCTGTAGTGGGTTAGCTTACCGACTAGACTTTCCGGTATGGTCTACTCGTTTAGTCACCGTTTTATTATTTTTAAGTTTTCCGTTTGCAGTGGCGCTAGGTTATTTAATTGCTCACTGTTGCCTTGAAGAAAAAGCAGTGTAAGGAGAGTAGCATGAAAACATTCGCCGTGTGCCTAGTTATTGTTGCGTTGTTTTTAATTAATAGCGGTTCAATTATTCACTTTGATGTGTGGCAGTTTCCGCTATGGATCTCAGATATTAGCTGGACAGGTATAGAGCTCATTGGTGCATTAGTTGCTATTATCGTTGTTATTGCGATTGTTGCTTTAGTGACGATGGGGTTAGTTGGCGCGGCGATGGTGGCACTGGCTGGTACTATTTTAGCTTTTTTATTCGGATCATTGATGATTGCTTGGCCGTTATTGTTTGTAGCAGGGCTGTGTTGGTTAATCGCAGATAACAAAAAAGTCGTCTCTTGAGCTTAAATTAGCTGCCTAACATAGGGGAATTATGATAAATTTAAAGTATATTTTTTTGTTTTAACAAGGATTTTACTGATGATTAAACAATGTATTTTGATAGCAAGTGCATTAATGGTGGGTGTTTTTTCGTCTTCGTTAATGGCGCACGAAGGACATGAACACGATAGTGTTGTTGCGCAGCTACAAGTAACACATGCGCAAGTAAGAGAGTTTTTGCCGGCAACCAAAGCCAGTGTGGCTTACTTTAGTATTAAAAACCACAGCAATGTACCAGCAACCTTGACTAAAGCGACAATTGATGGCCTAGGGCGTGTTGAAATTCATGAGCACGTTCACGCTGACGGTATGATGAAAATGCAAAAAGTCGAATCATTGCTTATTAAAGCTCACCAACAACTCGATTTTAAGCCAGGCAGCTATCATTTAATGGTGTTTGAACCACAAGAACCGTTAAAAGTAGGTCAAGAACGTAAACTCACGCTATATTTTGAAGACGGGAACCGAGTATTTACCAATGCAAAAGTCGTTTCGTTAGCCTCACAAGCAGAGCCGGTAAAAGCATCGAAAGATCATAGTCATCATTAGGAGGATAAATGTCACAGCATAAAGGAAAAATAATAACGGCACTGGTACTGTTATTTGTCGTGTTTTACGCCATTGCAGTGTACTGGAGTATAGAGCCTTCACGTTTTGATGTTGTGCAAAATGCTAAGCAACAAGCGCAGCAACGCAGTGAAAAACTAGTCACAGGTTATGTAACAACTTCAACACTCATCACTGTAGCTGATACGCTTTTAACTAAATCAGGCGGTTACTTATCAAATGATGTGCTACCACCGAGCGTAATAATGGACAATATGCCGGCCTGGGAGTATGGTGCGCTGGAAATGGTGCGTGATTTAGCGTTGTCTATGCGAAAAGATTTTAGCCGCTCACAATCGCAATCAACTGAACACGAAGCGCTCAAAAAAGCTCAGCCACAATTTAATATCAGCTCTGAAGCATGGGCATGGCCAAGTGCTGAGGGTGAATACCAAAAAGGAATTGATTATTTAATGGTATATCGTTCTCAAATAGCCAATCAGCATGAGCGCGATAGCCAATTTTACTCTCGTGCAGATAACCTACGCAGTTGGTTAAAAGAAGCTGAAAAGCGTTTAGGCAGCTTAAGTCAGCGTTTAAGTGCAAGCGTGGGTCAAGATAAGGTTAACACTGACCTCGCCGGTAACTCTTCAAATACACAGGCCACCTATACGCCTTTACAACAACAAATAAAAACATCATGGTGGGAAATTGATGATGTATTTTATGAGTCACGTGGGGCCACTTGGGCTTTACTGCACTTTTTACAGGCGGTTGAATATGATTTTGCCGATGTGCTTGATAAAAAGAACGCCCGTGTCAGCTTGCAACAAATTATTCGTGAGCTTGAAGCAACCCAAGAAACGGTATGGAGCCCAATGATTTTAAACGGTAATGGATTTGGTTATGTCGCCAACCATTCACTTGTTATGGCAAATTATATTTCTAGAGCCAATGCGGCACTAATTGAACTTAGCGAATTATTAGCGCAAGGATAAAAAATGAAAAAGTATTGTATAGCAGCAGCCTTATCAATGGCATGTTTAGCCCCTGTAGCACAAGCCGACACTGTATTGGGTTTATATGTAGGGGTTGATGGTTGGAAAGCAGATAATGACGGTAGCTTTTCTGATAACAATAACGCCCTGCAAAACTTCAACTTTGAAGATGAAACTTTTGTAAGTTATTACGCTGCGCTTGAGCACCCAGTGCCATTAGTGCCAAATTTAAAGTTAAAATACACTGAGCTTGAATTAAACGGCTCAACAGTGCTTGAAGACACATTTAGTTTTAACGGTACTGATTATATTGTTGGCACTGATGTTAATTCAGTGACTGACTTATCGCATATTGATTATATTTTTTACTACGAGATTTTTGATAACGATTTAATCTCAATTGATTTAGGTCTTAATGCTAAGCAGTTTGATGGTGAGCTTGTTGTAACAGGTACATCACAACAAGGTGGCGCTAACTTTACTGAAATCGAAGAGTTCTCTGGTGTTGTGCCGTTAGTATATGGACGTTTTGAAGCGGGTTTACCATTTAGTGGTTTAAGTGTTTTTGCTGAAGGCAGCTTTTTAGCCATCGATGACAGTAAAGTACAAGATTACCAAATGGGTATTGCTTGGGAATTTATTGATAACCTAGCAGTTGATGTTGCGGTTAAAGCGGGCTACCGCTCTATGGTTTTAGAACTTGATGATGTCGATGATATTAATACTGATATTGATGCATCGGGGCCGTTTGCCGGTATTCAGGTTCACTTTTAATAAAGTATAATTTTGAGCCACCTTGTGTGGCTCTTATTTTTAAAAGCTAACACACGCTTTTATTATTAGTCATCTCTGTTTGCTATTTTAAAGAATGCCAAACTAATTCAAACTCCCCTTCAAATGATGAACCAATTAACTGTTTGTACACCTTGTTAATTGGGTAGTTCATTAATCTAAATAGTTCATCACCTGTTTGAGTAAACTTATAATAGCTAAGCACCAAATCGTTACTTTTTGCTTTTAAGGTTAGTTTTTGTGATAAAAAGGATAGGGTGAACTCTTGTCCTACTTTTAATGCCGCTGACTCTATTTCTTTACGATACAGCAAGTTTAAATCCATTAAAGTTAGTACGTCTGGAAAGCTCACGCCGCTTTTACCTATGCTTAATGACACTTTATTACCTTTACCTAGTAAATCAAATAACGAGGGTTTTTTGTAATACCCCAAGAATATTAGGTGGCTGCTATCCTTTTCGTTATATCCAGAAATAGACACGCACTTTCTTAATGAATCGGCTTCGCGCTGGGTCATGTGCTTAAGTGTTTGTAAACTTTTAATAGAAAAAGTACCTGGACTAATGGTTTCGCCAGTAAAAATTTTTGCCCACAACACTTGCATAGATTGATTTGAGGTATCTTCACATAAGGCTATAAAGTGCTCTACCCAATCAGCATCGGGCTGTTTGGCGCAAGCAACATCAGGACAAAACTCCATTGCTAAGGCTAAAATAGTCTCAATATTTTGTTGCTGTTTAATCAGTAGTAAGTCTTGTCTTTTTTGAGCACGCGCTAAAATTGAATGCTCGCTATTAATACTATAAAGCGATTTGGCTTTACCTTGAGGATTATAGGTTTTTTCATCAATGGCAGGCGTATTGCTCACTTTTGTGACCGAGTAACCTAGCAGTGACTCAATAATATTGGCCAGTTTAATCCTGGCTTGTGCGGTTTTGACTGTCATGGCTTTCCATTATTGCTTGTGCATCACTGAGTTGAGCGACCGTTTTTAAGTTATTTAGCCCTAGGGTCACTATATTACCTAATATATTTTCAGCAAATATAGCAACGTACCCAGAAATAAGCGGCATCGTTGCTTGTCCTTCTATATGCCACGTGACGGTTTTTGTGTGCGGGCTAAATAGCAATTTGCTAGTGATAATATGCTCTTGATTAAATAACACACTAAATACAACTTCATTATCGCTTAATGACGATATTGTCATTTCGCCTTTGCCCCATTTACCTTCCCAAGATTGGTAGGCTCCTGCGCCAGAGCTCGGTTCTCCAATATTAAACTTAATATTAGGGTCTATTTGTTGCCACGGCGACCATTTATACCACTGGGTAAAGTCCTCTACTAATGACTTTATTACGGGAGCGCGTGCGTTAATCTTTATACTTTTTTGCACATGATAATTTTGTGGTAACAATAATCCAACGACAACAAAAACCAGGAGTAAAATGATTGAAAACTGCATTATTTTTTTAAGTAGTTTAATAGGTATTCCTCATCTATTTTAATTTACAGCGTCTATCAATTATTAATTATTTAATAGTTTAACGAAGTCGCGGTTGCTTTTGATCTATTTTATCTACCTTGTATTATTCCAAAAGCAGACATTAGCCGTAATAAGTTTAGATGATTTATTAGTTTTAGTAATGCAATAAAGGTAAACAATTTTTAATCAGCGCTTTCATTTTGTGCTATATCAACGGGGATGTCGATAGGGTATAATTCGCGCCTTTTGTTATTGAACGGCCAATTTTATGAGCACATTAAAAGCTGATCGCGCCTTATTCTCATACCCTAAGTATTGGGCTGAGTGTTATGGCACAGCTCCATTTTTACCAACAACACGCGAAGAAATGGACGCGCTTGGCTGGGATAGCTGCGATATTATTATTATTAGCGGTGATGCTTATGTAGACCATCCTAGTTTTGGGATGGCCGTAATTGGCCGAGTGCTAGAAGCGCAAGGTTTTAGAGTGGGCATTATTGCTCAACCAGATTGGAACTCTAAAGATGCGTTTATGGCATTGGGTAAGCCTAACTTATTTTTTGGTATTACAGCCGGTAATATGGACTCGATGATCAATCGTTACACCGCTGAAAAACGAATGCGCCATGATGACGCATACACACCAGGAAATGTCGGCGGTAAACGCCCAGATCGCGCAGTGATCATTTATTCACAACGCTGTCGTGAAGCCTACAAAGATGTGCCATTAGTGTTAGGGGGCATTGAAGCTAGCCTGCGCCGTATTGCTCATTATGATTACTGGCAAGAAAAAGTACGTCGTAGCGTATTATTTGACGCTAAAGGCGATATTTTAATTTATGGTAATGCCGAACGCCCGTTAGTTGAAGTAGCGCATCGTATCGCTGCCGGTGAAACCATCGATACCATACAGGATGTTAGAGGCACGGCAGTTATTCGTAAAGAGCCTTTACCTGGTTGGCGTGGCAGTGACTCAACAGCCATTGATAAAATTGGTAAAATAGACCCTATTCCTAATCCTTATGGCGCGGATGATGTGGGCTGTGCTAAATCAGAATTTAAGCAAGCCGGCATCGATTTACAAGCAGAAGCTGCAAAACCAATTACCATCCAGCCTGCTCGTCCTAAGCCGTGGGAAAAAACTTACGTTAAACTGCCGGCATTTGAGCAGGTTAGCGTTAATAAGCCTTTGTATGCGCATGCATCACGTATTTTACATCAAGAAACCAACCCAGGTTGTGCAAGGGCGTTATTTCAGCGTCATGGCGATCGTTCTATTTGGGTGAATCCGCCGGCTTATCCGCTTGAAACTCAGGAAATGGATGACGTGTTTGGTTTACCTTACCAGCGTATTCCACACCCAAGTTATGGCGATAATAAAATCCCCGCTTACGACATGATTAAAACGTCGGTAAATATTATGCGCGGCTGTTTTGGCGGCTGTTCGTTTTGTTCTATTACCGAGCATGAGGGGCGCATAATACAAAGCCGTTCTCAAGAATCGATTATCGAAGAAATTGAACAAATTAGAGATAAAGTGCCGGGCTTTACAGGGGTTATTTCTGATTTAGGCGGGCCAACCGCAAATATGTACAAACTGCGTTGTACCAGTAAAAAAGCAGAGAGTACGTGTCGTCGCTTGTCGTGTGTGTATCCTGATATTTGTAAGCATATGGATACCGATCACACACCCACTATCGACTTATATAAAAAGGCGCGTGAGGTTAAAGGGATCAAAAAGATCTTAATTGCTTCGGGCGTGCGTTATGACCTTGCAGTACGTGATCCTCGTTACGTTAAAGAGCTAGTAACCCATCATGTTGGTGGATATTTAAAAATAGCACCTGAGCACACAGAAGATGGCCCATTATCAAAAATGATGAAACCAGGTATGGGCGCCTATGATGAATTTAAAGCGTTATTTGATAAGTACTCAAAAGAAGCGGGTAAAAAGCAGTATTTAATTCCATACTTTATTTCTGCTCACCCGGGGACTAAAGATGAAGACATGGTAAACATGGCTTTATGGTTGAAATCGAATGATTTTAAGCTTGATCAGGTACAAAATTTTTATCCATCACCGATGGCCAACGCAACCACCATTTACCACACAGAAATGAACTCGCTACGTAATATTAAAAATAATACGGAGCAAGTACCTGTGCCTAAGGGAGCGCGCCAACGTCGTTTGCATAAAGCGATTTTACGCTATCACGATCCTGCCGGTTGGCCAATGATCCGCGAAGCCCTGCGTAACATGGGCAAAGCCAAGCTTATTGGTAAAGGACCTAACTGTTTAGTCCCTGAAGAAGGACGAGATGAAAGACAAACCAAAGGCGGAAAAGGTAACAAGGGCGGTCGTCCTGCGCTTACTCGTCATACTGGCTTTAGCCAGTTTAAAAAAGCCAACACTAAACCTAAGGTAGGTGGTAATCGCCAGCGCGCTAAGTAGCCTTAACTTATGTAAAGTAACTATCGGCTTAAACAAAAACACCGCGTATTGATGCGGTGTTTTTGTTTATAAAAAGATTAAATCAATAACCAAGTCGCAGTACCTAAGAAGGCAAATATACCAACAATATCAGTTACTGTGGTTAGTACCACACTGCCTGCAAGTGCGGGATCTATTTTCATTTTTTTAAGCAATAGTGGGATACTAGCACCCGCAATACCTGCTGCAACTAAATTCATAAACATAGCAAACGCTAAAACACCACCGAGTTTGAAATCCCATTGCCAAAGCGCAACGACACCGGCAATTAGGATAGACCAAACCATACCGTTAATCGCGCCGATAGCGAGTTCTTTTAATAATAAAAAACGTTGGTTAGTTTGGTTGATATGGCCCACCGCAATACCGCGAATAACCAAAGTTAAGGTTTGGCTGCCTGCAACCCCACCCATTGACGGGACAATACCATTGAGCACAGCAAGAATTGGTAATATAGCTAAGGTGTTTTCAAAAAAGCTCGCCACAATTGCAGCCAGCAATGCAGTTAGTAAGTTTACACCCAGCCAAATTGAGCGCTTTTTAGAGCTTTTCAACACAGGTGCAAAGGTATCTTCTTCATCATCTAAACCCGCTAAACCCAGTAAACTGTGCTCAGCGTCTTCACGAATAACATCAACGATATCATCAATGGTGATCCGCCCAAGCAAGTGTGCGTTGTCATCAACAACCGGTGCCGATATCCAGTTATGACGCTCAAACAATTGTGCAACTTCGCTCTCATCCATTGAAATAGGAATAGACTCACAGTCTTCATCCATTAACTCATGAACAATTTTTTCAGGGGGATTAGTTAATAAAGTACTCAGCGATAGGGCGCCTAAAAAGCAGTTATTTTCATCAACCACATATAAGTCATCTGTACCCTCAGGTAATTCGCCGCGTAAGCGAATATAACGCAGTACCACATCTAGAGTCACATCGGGGCGAATAGTAACGGTATCTATATTCATCAATGCGCCAGCAGAGCGCTCTTGATACGATAAAGCCTGCGTTGCACGTTCTCTATCTTGAATATCCATAGCGCTAACAACATCTTTATAAACGGTGTCAGGTAGGCTACGTAGTACTTCCCCTAAGTCATCATGGCCCATGTCTTCGGTTGCGGCAGCAATGTGCTCGGGTGCCATTTGCGCAATAATGCCCAAACGTACATCTTCAGACAGCTCTTCAAGCACATCACCTTGTACATCAGGATCAACAAGCTGCCAGAGCATACGGCGAATTTTATGCGGGGATGATTCTAAAAGAAGTGCGGTATCACAAGGCGCCGTTTTTGCCAGCATGCGTCTAACTTGAACAAATTGACCACTATTTAGTGACTTAGTCACCTGTTTTAGTTGTTGTAGTGGAATATCTTGTTCTAAAGCTTCAGGCATTGGCGTCCTTAATTAAATTGTATTACATGCTGGAAGGGTATAAATGCTATTCAATTTTAGTTTATCTTACTTTATGTGAGCAAACTAACTCAACCACTATTAACATAAGCTTAGGATGATGAGTTAATAATGAACTTTTTTATTCTTGCTCATTAAATCGTTGGTCGATGAGTTCACCTATTGCGCTAAGTGCAGGCTCAGCGTCGGGGCCTTCGCATACCACCTTAACTTCTTTGCCTTGGCTGCTTTCGAGTAACATAAGTGCCAGCACGCTATCGCCAGCGGCTTGTTTGTCATCCTGAAATAAAGTGATTGTGGCATCAAATTGCACAGAAAGCTGAGCTAATACTGTCGCCGCTCTAGCGTGTAATCCTAATTTGTTTTTTATTAAAAATGTATTTTCTAACCGCATTGCATGTTCTCACTCGGTATTATTCTTGTTCTCGGTGGCGAATTTTTACATTAGGATGGCTCATTGCAAAGCTTTCACCAATGGTTTGCGCTAAATAAACAGAGCGGTGTTGCCCACCGGTACAGCCAATTGCAATGGTTAAGTAGCTGCGGTTATTTCGTTCTAAATGCGGCAGCCATGTTTGCACAAATGTTTGAATTTGCCATGTAAATTTTTGCACTATGCTGTGACTTGCTAGGTAGTCTTTTACTGGTTGATCCAGCCCAGTAAGTGGCTTAAGTTCAGGCTCCCAATGCGGGTTTGGTAAAAAGCGGGCATCGAATACGTAATCTGCTTCTTTAGGGATGCCATGTTTAAAACCAAATGACTCAAAGGTAATGATCAGTTGTTTATCTTTTTTACCGAGTATTTTTTCACGAATAGACTCAGCAAGCTGATGCACACTTAAATCTGTGGTATCAATCATATAATCAGCACGATTAATCAATACATCAAGCAGTTGTTTTTCTTTTTTTATGGCTAAATCAAGCGGCAAAGAATCAATAGATAAAGGGTGAAGACGACGCGTTTCTGAAAAGCGTTTTATTAATGTTTGATCGTCACTGTCTAAATAAAATACCGTTGGTTTAGTAAAACCAGGTAAATATTCGAGTATTTCATTAAACTGCTGTTGCTCTTTAGGTAAGTTACGCACATCAACACTCACGGCAATTTTATTATAACTGTCGGAAACGCTGCGCACTAATGATGGTAATAAATTAAGAGGAATATTGTCTACACAATAATAGCCTAAGTCTTCCACAACGCGTAACGCCACAGATTTACCTGACCCTGAGCGACCGCTTATAATTATTAATTCCATTTATCACCTTTCTTTATTACTACGGTTGACTGACGATAACCTGATACAGTTCGCTATCCGATTTGGCGGCGCGTAACTGTTTACAAAATTCTTTATCATTGAGCTTATCAGCAATCGTGGCTAGCGTCTTCAAATGCTGCTGATTATCGCCATCGGGAACAATTAACGCGACAAAAATGTCAACCGGTCGGTTATCAATCGCATCAAAATTAATAGCTGTTTCGCTCACTAAAATCAAAGCAAGGGGCTCTTGAGCACCACTCATGCGACCATGTGGAATAGCAATGCCTCGGCCAATGCCTGTACTTCCAAGCTTTTCTCTTGCAGTTAATGCATTAAGAATATCTTGTTGTGTTAAATAGGGCAGCTTATTGTGAGCCAATTCACTGATAAATTCTAAAATTCTTTTTTTACTATTAAAAAGGACCGCAGCTTTACTGCAGTCCTGACAGATAAGTGAGCTTAGTTTCATAGTGTTAGTGTCGAGCAAGTTTCTCTTTGTGTTTAATTACTTGACGATCTAGCTTGTCAATGAGCGAGTCTATAGCGGCATACATATCTTGATGCTCAGTAGAGGCAAAAATCTCAGCGCCACTAACATGAACGGTTGCTTCAGCTTTTTGGTTTAGTTTTTCTACATCGAGAATAACGTGCACATTCGTTATGTGATCAGTGTGCCTCTGTAACTTCGAAAATTTACTATTTACGTAGTCTCTAAGCGAGTCGGTAATATCTACATGGCGACCAGTTAAATTCAGTTGCATAAACATTTTCCTCTTTGTTGTACGCCTTAAATCAAACTTTTACGTTGATTAGACGGGGGAATAGCTAGAGATTCGCGATATTTTGCAATGGTTCTCCTCGCTACTTTAATTCCTTGCTCTGCCAATATATCTGCAATTTTACTATCACTCAATGGTTTAGCTGAGTTTTCTGCAGCGATTAATTTTTTAATTAATGCACGTATTGCTGTTGATGAACATTCGCCACCATTTTCAGTACTTACATGGCTTGAAAAGAAATATTTAAGCTCAAAAATGCCACGTGGTGTATGCATGTATTTTTGCGTAGTAACACGCGATATAGTCGACTCGTGCATTTCCACCATTTCAGCCACATCGTTAAGCACCATAGGCTTCATAGCCTCAGGACCGTGTTCAAAAAAGGCCTGTTGCTGTTGCACAATACAGTTGGTTACTTTAAGTAGCGTGTCATTTCTACTTTCTAAGCTTTTTATAAACCATTTAGCCTCTTGTAAGTGCGAGCGAATAAACTGGCTATCACCACTTGATTTAACCGTACGCGACATAGCTGCATATTGGCTATTTACTCTGATCTTAGGCATGCTATCTGGGTTTAATTCAACTACCCAACGACCTTTAACTTTTTTAACCGACACATCAGGAATAACGTATTCAGACTCTTCTCTAACAATAGTGTCTGCCGGTTTTGGGCTGAGCGTATGAATCAACGTCATGATTTCTTTAAGCTCATCTTCTTTAAGCTTTGTTTTTTTCATCAACGTGCGATAGTCACGTGCAGCAAGTAAATCAATATGATCGGTTAAGATCATTTTTGTTTCGTTTAAAAAAGGTGTGTCTTTATCAAATTGATTTAGCTGAATACACAAGCACTCTTGTAAACTACGCGCGGCTATTCCCACTGGATCAAATAGTTGAATACGCTTTAGTACCGCTTCTATTTCGTCAAGTTCAACTTCATCTTCGCCGTCGTTTTCTTGGTTAAAGCTTTCTAATATTTCTTCACAGCTAAGGGTTAGAATCCCTGAGTCGTCCACAGCTTCTACAATTGCAATAGCTATCGCTTCATCGGTAGGACTAAACGGCGTCAGTTGAAGCTGCCACATTAAATACTCATGCAGCGTTTCAGTCGAAGAGCCTTGATAAATAGATTCATCTTCTGGCATTGGGCCCGATGAAGAGGCAGGCGCAGCGCTCATATATTCATCCCAAGTAACATCCATAGCCATATCATCGCTAATGGTGTCTTTGGTCATTGCTTCGCCGCTATCTTGCTCATACTCGCTAGGTTTATCGTCAGCTGAGGCACTTAGCGTTAAGTCATCGTTATCGGCTTTTTGTTCGTTTTTACCTGCAGTGTCTTCGCTGTAATCGTGTTCTTCAACTTCAAGCAAGGGGTTGCTATCGAGCGCTTCTTGAATTTCTTGCTGGAGATCCAATGTACTGAGTTGCAATAAGCGAATTGCTTGTTGCAACTGTGGAGTCATTGTAAGTTGCTGGCCCATGCGCAGCTGTAATGATTGCCTCATGTATCTCTAACAATCCTTTTAAATTACGGTCTGTTGACCTTTACGGATTAAAATTTGTTCAAACTAGGGGCGGTTTAATTGCGGCGCGAGGTTTGTAACCTAGTGGGCTAAGTCAAAACCGAGCAACAAAGAGTAAATCGTCCCTAGGCAGAACCCGAAGGGCTGCGCCTGTTTGGCATTGATGCTGCGTTATCGCCTATTTATGGGGAATACCACACCACATAGGCTCTGCCTTGCCTAAATACCAAACAGACTGCTGCAAATTCAACCTTGAAAGGTCAACAGACCTAAGTATGATTAATCTTAGCAGATGCTTAGTGGAATAACACACATATTAGAGCTTGAACTGCTCGCCCAAATAAACATCGCGTACTGTTTTATCGTTTAATACGTATTCAGGAGTGCCTGATGCAATTAACTCCCCATGAGAAACTATGTAGGCTTTTTCACAAACATCAAGTGTTTCGCGCACGTTATGGTCTGTAATAAGTACGCCAATGCCACGGTTTTTAAGATGCTCTATAATCTTTTTAATATCTAATACTGAGATAGGATCAACCCCCGCAAAGGGTTCGTCTAAAAGGATAAATTTAGGGTTTGCTGCTAACGCGCGAGCAATTTCTACGCGGCGACGTTCACCACCTGATAAAGCCATACCTTGACTATCGCGGATATGCTGAATGCTAAATTCATCAAGTAAATTATTTAAGGTATCTTCGCGTTGTTGTTTATTTAATTCTTTACGTGTTTCTAAGATAGCCATTAAGTTTTGATAAACAGTCAGCTTTCTAAAAATAGACGACTCTTGCGGTAAATAACCAATCCCTAAACGCGCTCGGCTGTGCATCGGTAATAAAGTAATATCTTTATCATCAATTGATATTTTGCCTTTATCGCTAGGCACAAGGCCTACAATCATATAAAAAGTGGTGGTTTTACCTGCACCATTAGGGCCAAGTAACCCCACAATACTGCCAGCTTCAACCTCTAGGCCAACGTTTTTTACAACTTCACGACCTTTGTAGCTTTTAGCTAATAGCTCTGCTTTTAATGTGCTCATGGTTGGCCTTTATCATCTTCTTTTTTATTTTCAACAGGGACTAAAATAGTGTGTACACGGTCTGTTGAGTTTTCGTCTTTTTCTGCGCTAATTAACTGCTGCTCGATATCGTAAGTGATACTTTTAGCTGTTATTTTTTGACCTGCTTGAGCAATGCTTGCATCGCCGATTAAGGTTAAAAAACGCAGCGACACATCGTAACGCACTTCATTAGCACTGGCACTCATTATGGTGCCATCAGCTTGTGTTTCTTCAAAATATGCAGGGCTGCCTGTGGCAATTAATAACTGTTTGTTATCGCCTAGGTCATCGCGTTTATGCACTTCTAAACGGTCAGCTGTGATACGGCGATTACCATGAATAATTTCAACATTTTTCTCAAAAATGCCTACGTTTTCTTTTAATTGACCTTCTTGCTTATCTGCACTAATTGAAATTTGATTAGCAGCGGGGGCTTCAGCAGGTTTAGCACCATTACTGTTAAAAGCAATTAATAGTGAGGGAACAATTAAAATTTTAAATAGGTTATTGGTCATAATATAGGGTTCGCGTATGGTTAATAAGTTTAATCACCTCGGTTTTTAAATCGGCCTCAAGGCCTTTACCTGTGATTTTTAAATTAGGTCCTGTAATAACGACAGGCTGCTGTGATTGCATGGTTAATAGTTTTATATCAACATTGATGGTCTGGGCGGTGATCGTATCGATCATGGCGTTATCTACTAAGTTTTGAGCGGTTACATTACCTTCTAACACCAGTTGACGGTCGTCGTAGAGGGTGGCTTCATCGGCGTTAATACGCCATGTTTGCTGATCATTGTATAAAGTGAATATAGGCTTTTCAAAAAAGGTAAAACCGAGTTGTTGATACAACTCCATTTTTACCGCAGTTATCTTATGGCTCACTTTACCTTGTTCATTATAAGCCGTTTGTTTTAGCTCAATAGCGGTATAATCAGGCTTAGCAATAACTTGTGTTTCTTCGCTTGCAGTAATATCAACCTTAGTAAAATAAGGATACCAAAGCCAAACCATACAGCTTATGAATAAAACGCTCAGTATAATGCGCGCTACATTCATGAACTCGTTCCTTGGCTGGTTAGTGGCTTGTTATTTTCGAGCATAAGTAAGTCTGTCAGCTCTCTTACCGCACCAAAACCGCCTGGCAGTTGAGTTACATAATGTGATAAACGTTTAATAAGTGGATGAGCATCGTTTACGGCAACCGCAAAACCGACTTGCTCCATTACTGGCATGTCTGGGCCATCATCACCTATATAAGCAATTTGCTCATCGCTAAGCGCTAACTTTTGTTTTAATTCTTGATAGGCTATGAGCTTGTCTTCTTGGCCTTGGTATATATGTTGTACGGTTAAACTGCTCATGCGTTGCTGCACTATATGAGAATGGCGCCCAGTGATCACGGCTACTTCAAAACCGCTGTTAATCAGGGCTTTGATACCAAATCCGTCTTTGGTGTTAAATGCTTTGAGTTCTTCACCTTGGTTTCCAAGGTAAATACGGCCATCAGAAAATACACCATCAATATCACAAATTAATAGCTTTACTTTTTTTGCGCGCGCCTTTGCATCATCACTTAGCGGTTGATAGAGATCTTCAAATTGCATTTATAGCACTCCCGCTTTAAGTAAGTCTTGCATATTTAGTGCGCCAATCGGTTGATTATGCTCATTAATTACAATTAAACCATTAATACGTTTTTGTTCCATAATATTTAACGCTTCAGCCGCGAGCATCTCTTGCGTGGCTGTAGTACACGACTTGGTCATCACAACATTAATTTCAGTGCTATGAATGTCAATACGTTGCTCTAAAATACGGCGTAAATCGCCATCGGTAAACAGGCCTGATAATTGCTGGTCACTATCAACAATAGCGGTCATGCCGAGTCCTTTGGCCGACATTTCAATTAAGGCATCTTTAATCGTTTGCGTCTCGTTAATGATAGGCGTATCAGCACCACTGTGCATAACATCTTTAAGAGTTAAGAGTAATCGCTTGCCTAAGCTACCACCAGGGTGCGATAGTGCAAAATCATCAGCAGTAAAGCCGCGTGCTTCTAATAATGCCACCGCCATGGCATCACCCATAGCGAGTGTGGCAGTGGTACTTGCAGTAGGTGCTAAGCCCAATGAGCAGGCTTCTTGTTCAACTTTAATACACACATGCACATTTGCCAATGTTGCCATGGTTGAGCCTTGGTTGCCTGTCATGGCAATCATTTTGGCACCAATGCGCTTTAATACCGGAATAATATTAAGTACTTCGCTGGTTTCACCAGAGTTTGAAATGAGGATAACCACGTCATTTGCTGTGATCATTCCTAAATCACCATGGCTTGCTTCACCCGGGTGAACAAAAAATGCGGGGCTGCCGGTACTGGCAAGAGTGGCGGCTATTTTGTTACCAATATGGCCTGATTTACCCATGCCAATAACAATAATACGACCTGAGCAGTCATACATTAATTGACAGGCTTGGTTAAAGCTTTCATTAACGTATTGTGTAATATCGCTGAGTGCTTGGCGTTCAATCTCTAGAACACGTAACCCTTGTTGAATAAAGTTTAGCGTTGACATGGGCTATCCTACTTGACTAAAAATATAACCTTGGTAAATCATAAATGCGACGATGAGCAAGCCACCTTCTATTCTATTGATACGTCTTTGACCTCTAAAGTTCAATGACATAGCAATTAGCGCCAAGGTTGCGCCAATCATAATAATAACATCACGGTTAGCTACCGAAGCATCGATAACTGATGGATTAATTAATCCTGCCAGCGGTAATACCGCTAAAATATTAAAAATATTCGAACCAACTATGTTACCCAGCGCTAAGTCATCTTCATTTTTAAGTACACCTGCAATTGAAGCTGCAAGTTCAGGTAAGCTGGTGCCTATAGCAATAATAGTCAAACCAATCACCAAGTCACTTAGGCCAAAATATTTTGCAATATCAACGGCTGAGCCAACTAAAAAGTGTGAACTAACCGGCAGTAAAATCATACCCACTACCAGCCAAAAAACAGCTTTTTTGGTTGGTACATTGTCAGGTACTTCGTCACAGGCTTCGCTCACAAACGGATCGTCTTGGTTTTTAGCTCGCAGTGAGACAAAAATAAGTCCGCCAATAAAAACAACAAAGCCAAATAATAAGGCTGCACCTTCAAAAAATGAAAAATAGTTATCTGAAAAAATATACCAAGTTGCAATGGAGACCAGCAGTACCAGTGGTATTTCACGTTTTAACGTACTTGAAGATACTGATAAGGGTCTTAAAAGGGCGGTAATACCTAAAACTAATAAGATGTTAGTGATGTTTGAACCAACTGCATTACCCACGGCAGTATCGGTTTTATTTGCCAAAGCTGCTGAAGCCGATACCATCATTTCAGGCGCTGAAGAGCCCATAGCTACCACGGTTAAACCTACAATTAGCGTTGGCACGCCAAAGTTTTTAGCCAGTGCTGCTGCACCATAAACAAACCTGTCTGCACTCCATACGAGAGCCGCAAAACCAAGAATTAAAATGACAAACGAGGTAACCATTGTGATAAGCCAATTAATGTAAATTCAGATAGCGCGAATAGTAACAAAAGCCACCATAAAAGTATAAATAAAAGAATAAGGTGTAATACATTAGGCGGTTATTTTAAGTATTCTTTGGCGCTTTTTTATCGAAATTTTAAGCCAAAGTTAAGGCTGCTTGAATCAATCTTATAACTGTTTTTGCGACACTATTACAAAATCTTACGAATTGTTTTTTCCATATTGGTTAAAAAACCCTTAAAATAGAAATATGAGAGAGTATTGTTATGGAGAGCGACTTGTCGCAATCAATAGTAGAAGTCAAGGATGTTACCTTTTCTAGAGGCGATAGGGTCATATATAAAAATATGAGCTTTGACGTACCTGAGGGTAAAATTACTGCCATTATGGGGCCAAGCGGAATTGGCAAAACCACGATGCTACGCCTAATAGGTGGCCAGCTTAAACCAGACTCCGGTGATATTTTATTTAAAAACGACAGCATTGTCGCTATGTCGCGCAAAGAACTCTACGCGGCACGTAAACGCATGAGTATGTTATTTCAAAGCGGTGCCTTATTTACTGATATGTCGGTGTTCGATAACATTGCATTCCCCATTCGAGAGCACACGCAACTCAGTGAAGATTTAATCCGTTTAGTGGTATTAATGAAACTACAAGCTGTTGGCTTACGTGGTGCTAAAGATTTAATGCCTTCAGAGTTATCTGGCGGTATGGCACGTCGTGCAGCTTTGGCTCGCTCTATAGCGCTTGATCCTGAACTTATTATGTATGATGAGCCTTTTGCAGGACAAGACCCTATTTCAATGGGGGTTTTAGTTAAGTTGATCAAATCTTTAAACGAAGTACTTGGCTTATCTTCTTTAATTGTCACGCACGATGTGACAGAAGTAATGAGTATTGCCGACCACGTTATTATTATTGCTGATCAAGGCGTTATTGGCAGTGGTACACCAGAGCAGATGCGAGAGCACGAATCACCACTTGTTCAACAGTTTTTAAAAGGGTTATCAGATGGTCCAGTGCCATTTCATTATCCAGCACAAACCTATGCAGATGAACTGTTAGGAGAGCAGCAGTAATGTTGGATTTTTTACAAAAAATAGGCCATAAAACGCTGGGCCGTTTTGCTGCACTAGGGCGCTCAACCCAAATGCTGGCAAGTGCATTATGGCATGTACCCAATTTTAAAAAAGGCACACCTTTACTCGTGCGCCAATTATATATGGTTGGCTCACAGTCATTATTGATCATTGTTGTATCAGGATTGTTTATCGGCATGGTATTAGCCCTGCAAGGCTATACTGTTTTAGTTGATTATGGCGCTGAAGACAGCCTAGGCCCTTTAGTGGCACTCAGTTTATTACGTGAACTTGGGCCAGTAGTAACCGCATTATTATTTGCCGGTAGGGCAGGCAGTGCGTTAACCGCTGAAATTGGCTTAATGAAAGCCACCGAACAGTTATCATCGCTTGAGATGATGGCCATTGACCCGCTTAGACGAATTATAGCGCCGCGGTTTTGGGCTGGTTTGATTAGTATGCCAATGTTGGCACTTATTTTTTCTGCTGTAGCTATTATTGGTGCTCATTTAGTGGGGGTTGATTGGCTAGGCGTTGATACGGGAAGTTTCTGGTCAATTATGCAATCTCAGGTGTCGTTTGAAAAAGACATACTAAACGGTTTAATTAAAAGTATCGTATTTGCGATTGTTGTTACCTGGATTGCGCTTTACAAAGGGTATGACTGTGTTCCCACATCAGAGGGGATCAGCAAGGCAACAACAGAAACAGTGGTGCATTCATCACTGGCGGTATTAGGTTTTGACTTTATTTTGACAGCGGTAATGTTTACCAGCTAATAGGGTATTAAATAATGAATTCACGGAAATTAGAAATTTTAGTTGGTTTTTTTGTAGCATTGGGCATTTTGGCATTTTCAATGCTGGCGCTCAAAGTGGCTAATTCGGGTATTAGCGGCTCAGGTGAAACCTACACATTGAACGCCAAATTTGAAAATATAGGATCATTAAAAACACGTGCACCCATTAAGGTGGGCGGCGTTGTTATTGGTCGTGTAGAGTCAATTTATGTACACCCACAAGAGTTTTTACCAGTAGTAAATATGAGTATTGATGCGCAGTATTTATGTCGTTTTTCAGATACCAGTTCTATCTCAATTTTAACCTCGGGTATTTTAGGTGAGCAATACTTAGGTATTAACCCTGTGATCGCATCAGATTCAGCTAAACAGCGATGCTTAGGCGAAGATGTAGCGAACAGCGAACAAGATCAAGCCATTGACGATTTATTTGGTGTTCAAAGTAAAGCATTAGCTAACGGCGATTCTATTACAGATACCAAGTCAGCATTGGTACTAGAAGAATTAATAGGCCAGTTTTTATTCAACCAAGGTAGTGAGTAATTATTATGTTGAAAACATTTTTAGCAAGTATCGCATTAGTAACTGTCACGCTAGTACAAAGTGTACATGCCGGTGAGGTGAAATTGGCTGATCCTAATAAAATGGTACGTCAGGTTGCTGATAATACCTTTGAGCGTATTACCAAAGACCAGCCGTTAATAACCACTAACAAAGAGCATTTACGGGTCATCGTTGAAGAAGAGCTGATGCCCTACATTGACTACAAATATGCTGCACTGAGAGTGTTAGGTAGCGAAGTATCTAAGGTACGCGCCATTACCGACAAAGCAGAAAAAGCAAAAGCAATTGAAGATATTCAGCGTTTTATTGGCGCGTTTAGAGAGTACCTTGTTGCCACTTATGCTGGCGTTTTTACCCAGTATACTAATCAACAAGTTGAATTTGCTGCCGAGCAGCCTTTTAAAGGCAAAGATGTGGTGGTGGTAAAAACCAAAATTGTAGAAGCCGGTAAGCCTGATATTAAAATTGATTTTAAAGTACGTGAAGATAGAAGTGGCGAATGGCGCGCTTACGATATGATTGCTGAAGGCATTAGCTTACTTGATGCAAAACAAAGTGAGCTTCAGGGCATTTTACGCCAACAAGGTATTGACCATGTTAGCGGCCTATTAGAGCAAAAAAGTAAGTTACCGGTTCAGTTTAGAGGCAGTGACACAAATGACTAAATTGGCAATCAGCCAAGTCGATGAACAGCATCTACGAGTCAGTGGTGAATTGACTCATAATTCAATTGGCAATGAACGGCTTCTGAATACCAAGCGACAAACTGAGCATAAAACCCTTTATTTTGACCTAAGTGAGGTGACAAGGGTTGACACAGCCGGCTTAGCTTGGTTAATTCACTCTTTTACAGAATTTAAGCAACAAGGCATTCGCCTTGAATTGCAAAACCCACCTGAACAACTGCAAAACCTTATGCAGTTAGGCCAGGTTACAACCCTATTTGAGTGAGAGTTATGGAAACGAGTCAAGTCGAAACATTATTACGCGACGAACTTCAGTTAGCTGAAGTACATGTAAAAGCCAATGGCAGTCATTATGAAGTAATCGCTGTCGGTGAATGCTTTGACGGATTAAGTCGTGTTAAAAAGCAACAGCTAGTATATGGGCCATTAATGAACACTATTTCAGACGGTACTATTCATGCTGTTTCTATCCGCGCTTTTACTCCGACAGAGTGGAAACGTGAGCAAAAATTCATTTTACCGCAATAAATAAGGCCCCTTAGATGGATCAATTTGTAATTCAAGGTGGCACTTCACTGGCTGGTGAAGTAACTATTTCTGGCGCTAAAAACGCAGCTCTTCCGATTCTATTTGCAGCTTTATTAGCTGATGGCAAAAGTACTTTTACTAACGTACCACATCTTCGCGATATCATCACGACCGAAGCCTTACTGAAAACGTTAGGCGCTGATGTTCAGTGGCAGGGCGATTCACTCATTATTGATGGTGCAACGGTAAATAGCACGTTAGCGCCTTATGACTTAGTAAAGCAAATGCGTGCGTCAGTGCTTGCACTTGGCCCTTTAGTCGCTCGATTTGGTGAGGCACAAGTATCCTTACCTGGTGGCTGTGCTATTGGTGCGCGCCCGGTTGATATTCATATTCAAGGCTTAGAGCGTATGGGCGCTCAAATAACCGTTGAAAACGGTTATATTAATGCCAAAGTAGATGGTCGCTTAAAAGGCGCTGAAGTTTTCATGGAAATGATCAGCGTAGGTGCTACTGAAAACTTACTGATGGCGGCAACGCTCGCCGAGGGTAAAACAGTACTAGAAAATGCTGCCCGTGAGCCAGAAATTATCGATTTAGCCAATTGCTTAATTGCTATGGGGGCTAAAATCAGTGGTGCGGGCTCAAGCCGTATTGAGATTGAAGGGGTTGAGCGTTTATCAGGCTGTGAACACCGCATATTACCGGATCGTATTGAAACAGGTACCTTTTTAGTGGCTGCAGCGATGGCTGGCGGTGAAGTTCTGTGTAAAATGACCGACTTTCATTCACTTGAGCCAGTAATAGAAAAACTACGTGCAACCAATGCGTTATTAGAAGTGCACGATGACAGTATTTACCTAGACATGCGAGGCCGAGAGCTTAAAGCGGTGAATATTAAAACTATGCCTCATCCTGGTTTTCCAACCGATATGCAAGCGCAGTTTACCGCATTAAATGTGGTGGCTAATGGTAGTGCGACGATTACCGAAACTATTTTTGAAAATCGTTTTATGCATGTGCCTGAGCTACAACGTATGGGCGCTAATATTCGCTTAGAAGGCAATACGGCCTTTTGTGGTGAAACAAAAAGCTTATCGGGTGCGCAAGTAATGGCAACTGACCTTCGTGCATCAGCGAGTCTTATTCTAACGGGGATTGTAGCCCAAGGCGAAACGGTTGTTGATCGTATTTATCATGTAGATAGAGGTTATCAGCGTATTGAAGATAAACTCAGTGCGCTAGGTGCTAACATCAAACGCAAAAGCAATTAGTTATACTAATACAATTATTATTCTAATCCATAAAAAACGCGATGATCTATCGCGTTTTTTTATGTCTAATGCCAAAGTATAAATAAGCGCTTTATAGCTTGGTTTCAAGCTCTGCTACTTTCACCATTATTTTTTGTATCTCACCGTTACGGTATAGCTCAAACTCAATTTCTTTCCCCGGTTCGGTACTGCCTATTTTTTTCAATACATTTTGTGGATTAGCCACTGAAAGCCCAGCAATTTTAATCACAATATCTTGCTCTTCTATACCCGCCTGCCATGCAGGACCTAAAGGGTCTAGGTTGGTAATACGCATGCCTGCAACGGGCGTTAAGCTATCATTGACCTCTTTACCTGTACTGTCTACCGCTGTGCCTTCAAAGCCCAAATAGCCGCGTACTACACGACCATGGCGAATAAGTTTGCCCATTACCTCTTTTGCCAAGGTGTAAGGCACCGCAAAAAAGATCCCTTGTATATTTAAGTTTTCACGGGTTTTAAACTGGGCAGAGGTGATCCCTACTAAATCGCCATTAGAATTTACCAGTGCACCACCAGAGTTACCTACGTTAATAGCAGCGTCCATTTGCAGTAAGTTATTGTAAGGACTGTCGGTAATTTTTTGCTTACCGGTGGCGCTAATGATCCCCTGAGTAATGGTTTGCCCTAAGTTAAGTGGGTTTCCGATGGCTAATACTAAATCGCCTACACTCGAACTGTAGTTATCGTTAACGGGTATAACAGGCAGGTGATTGGCATTTATTTTTAATAATGCTAAGTCGGTAATAGTATCAAAGCCAATGAGTTGCACATCAAAAAAACGTCTGCCGTCAGTAAGAATAACCAGTATTTGATCGGCATTATTGATCACATGGTAATTAGTCAAAATATAACCGTCAGGTGACATGATCACCCCAGAACCAAGCTCTTGCACCGTATTTTGGCGTTTATAGCGTGGCTCTTTAGAAATGCTTTCTGAAAAAATGGTGACAACCGATGGCGCTGCGCGCTTAACTGCGTCAGAAAAGCTCAAATGACTTGCAGTCATTGCACTGGGTAGCGGCACGTTAGGTAGCAGTGCAGTGCGCATGTTAGGGCTAAAAAAAACCACTAAAAAAGCAATGCCTAAACCGGCAAATAGAGGAGGAAGTACAAATTTTAGAAGTTTTAGCACGGTATTCTTATTGTTAGTGAGCAATCCCTTTATGATGGCACAAAAAAAATAACAGCGGCAAGTGCCGCTGTTACTTTTATTGTATTATTACTGAATTAATACAAAAATAGATTCACGCCCGCGTTTTACACCTAACACAATATTACCTTGAATATCTTCGATAATTTTGTTCATGTCGCGAATGCTTTCTACTCGTTGACGGTTTACTTGCACAATAACATCGCCTTCTTCAAGGCCTACTCGTGCTGATGGCGAACGAGGGTCGACAGAGGTCACCTCAATCCCTTTCATTTTGTTCTTATTCACGTTTTCCAGTGTTGCACCTTGGAATGCTGGGTGTAACTCTTCGCCCGCAGCGGTAATGCCTGATGCACCATCTAGGGTTACTTCCACATTTTTAACTTTACCGTCACGGTAAATCCCCAACTGTACTTCACGACCCTCACCTAAGGTGGCAATTTTACTGCGTAGTTCATGGAAGCCACTAATTTCGCTACCATTAATGCTAATAATTACATCGCCTGCTTTAATACCGGCTTTGCTGGCTGCAGTGTCATCCATTACCTGCATAACATAAGCCCCTTGTTTAACATCAAGCTGCTGTGCTTTAGCAAGGCCAGCATCAAGAGGGCGGCCTGAAATACCTAACGAACCACGGCGTACTTCACCATGCTCTACAATTTGATCAACAAGGTTTTTCATCATATTTGACGGAATAGCAAAGCCAATCCCCACATTTCCGCCTGATGCACCTAAAATAGCGGTATTAATACCAATCAGCTCACCGTTTAAATTAACTAAAGCCCCACCTGAGTTACCTTGGTTTATCGCGGCATCAGTTTGAATGAAATCTTCGTAGCCTTCAATATTTAAGCCACTGCGGCCTAATGCGCTAACAATACCTGAGGTAACCGTGTGGCTTAAACCAAAAGGGTTACCAATTGCGACGGCAAAATCACCGACACGTAAGTCATCTGAGTTAGCTAGCTTTACTGCGGTTAATTCATCTGCGTCTATTTGTAGTAGCGCAATATCAGACTCTTTATCGCTACCAATTTTTGTTGCTTCATATTCGCGGCCATCCTCAAGAGTGACCACCATTTTTTCAGCGTCTTGCACTACATGGTTGTTAGTAACGACATAACCTTTGTCAGCATCAATAATAACTCCAGAGCCTAAACCACTAAACTGGCGCTTTTGGCTACGTGGCTGCGGGTTGCCAAAAAAGAAATCGAGCGGGTCACCGCGTCGGCGAACCTCTTTAGAGCCTGAAACCTGAATACTCACTACACCTGGGGTAATTTGCTCAAGCATAGGGGCAAGTGTTGGTAATTGTTGACCATTAATGGCAACCGGCAATTTAGCAAACGAGGCGGTTGGACTTAGTAATAAGCTAGTAGATAAAATAGCAGCACTGATAAGTGATAATTTCATTTTCATAGTCAGGGTTTACTCCACTTAAAAAGCAAAAGGCTGCAATAAGCAGCCTCAAAAAAGTATATCAGTAAGATAAAACAACAAAGCTGTTATATCTAAAGACTATGGGGTCAAAAAAAAGTTCATCAAGATGCTTTAGAAGTATTCACATCACCAGCAAACAATCCTGATTTACCCGACACATAATCAGCTGGTTGAGCATCGGCGTTTGAGCGATCTGAACTACGCTCTTTTAATGACGCTTGTAACTGCTCTGTGGTTTCTTTAGAGAAAAACGGTTCAGCAGGGGCTTTATTTCTGTCTTCAAGTAATAGTTGATTGGTTTCTTCAACATGGCTTAATAACTGGTCGTAGTTTTCTTTCATTTTGTTTACTAACTTACCAGTGTTCGCTAAATGGTCGGCAACATCTTGACGATACTGCTCAAGCGAATGCTTAGCTTGCTCTGCTTGTTGCTCTAACTCATCTTGTTTAAATTGTTTTTTAGTGACAAAGGCACCAACGAAAAATGCAGCAATAGCAACCACTATCACTAAACCTACCCATGTAAATGTACCCATAAATTCACCTCTATGCGAAAATAACTAAAAAAATTTAGTTCAATAATAATTCATACTAAGTCTAATATACCCTGAGTATTGATGCGTGTTAATATGCTTTACAAATTAAACTGTGTTTTAACTGTAAATAGATATGACTCCTTGGCAAACATACCAGCAAGACCTTCAACGCGATGACTTTGTACATGACGCAGCACAAGAAAATGCAGTTCGTCATTTACAACGTTTATACGACGATTTAACACAAGCAAAACCACAATCTAAAGGCTTTTTTGCAAAGCTTTTTAATAAAGCAGAGCCAGCTCCCATTAAAGGTTTATACTTTTGGGGTGGCGTAGGCCGTGGTAAAACTTACCTAGTTGATACTTTTTACGAAGCTTTGCCGGGCGATAGAAAAATGCGAGTGCATTTTCACCGTTTTATGCACCGAGTACACGACGAGCTTAAAAAGTTAAACAACACAGCAAACCCATTAGAAACAGTTGCCGATATTTTTAAAGCAGAAACAGACATAATTTGTTTTGATGAGTTTTTTGTACAAGACATTACCGATGCCATGCTGCTCGGTGGTTTAATGGAAGCGCTATTTGCTCGTGGTATTGTGCTGGTTGCCACGTCAAATATTGTACCTGACGACTTATACCGCAATGGCTTACAACGCGCTCGTTTTTTACCGGCTATTGCCTTAGTGAATAAGCATACTGAAATAGTTAATGTAGATTCCGGTGTTGATTACCGGTTACGTACACTGGAACAAGCAGAAATTTTTCACAGCCCGCTTGATGAGCAAGCTGATAAAAACCTATTTGAATACTTTGATAAGCTCTCCCCTGAGGCCGGTAAAGTAGACACCCCAATTGAAATAGAAGGGCGGATGATCAAAACCCGCAAGGTGTCTGATTGCATCGTTATGTTTGAATTTAGCGAACTGTGTGAAACCGCACGTAGCCAAGTGGATTACATGGAAATAAGCCGATTATATAACACAGTTATTTTATCAAACGTAAAACAGCTTGGACAAAATAATGATGATGCAGCAAGGCGTTTTATTGCGTTGGTAGATGAGTTTTATGAGCGTAACGTTACCTTAATTATCTCTGCAGAAAAACCCATTACCGAGCTCTATACACAAGGCAATTTAAACTTTGAATTTAAACGCTGTATTAGTCGCCTGCAAGAAATGCAATCGTTAGAATATTTAGCCCGAGAGCATTTAGCTTAAAATACGAAGGTTAGCGGGCGACGGGCTGCGGGTTGAGATTACGTAGCAGCGAGTTTACCTCGCGTAAATTTGGTTATTTACAAATAAAAAACCTTGCGATGTTAACCACAAGGTTTTTTTATTTCTCGAACCTCGAACCTCGAACCTCGAACCTATCTCATGGTAGACT
>NZ_JBQKUL010000049.1:0-29392 GCF_054968565.1 Pseudoalteromonas sp. G5_S1_54_S4
GCACTTTGTTAGAAAGAGAAGCGATTTTTATGTTTACCGGTATTATTCAAACTCAAGCAACAGTAGTCTCTAGAACCCATACGCAGGGTGTATTACGTTTAGTCGTTTCTGTTAATGAGCAATACGTAAAGCATTTAGACTTAGGTGCTAGCATCGCTATAAATGGTTGCTGCTTAACGGTAGTTAAAGTAGAGCTTAGTAATCAAGATGTAGTGGCTCAAGTGCATTTTGATGTTATTGACGAAACTTTGCAGCTTACTAACCTTGGACAACTGGAATTGGGTAGTTTAGTCAATTACGAGCGTTCTGTGTCGTTTGGTACTGAGCTGGGTGGGCACATAGTCTCTGGTCATATTCATTGTACTGCCAAAATAGTGCAAATAGTTAAACTAGAAGATAACTATAAAATGCAGCTTAGCCTTCCAAAAAAATGGCAAAAATATGTGTTATACAAAGGGTTTGTATCTATTAATGGCGCCAGTTTAACGGTTGGTAATATTGATGAGCATGGCTTTTGGTTACACTTAATACCAGAAACACTCGATATTACTAATTTAGGTGCAGCTGTTGTAGGTGATGAATTTAATATAGAAGTTGATCAGCAAACATACACTATTATAAACACCGTCGAAAACTACATGCGCCAACATAGCTAAAATATTTGTTCGTCATCGCTGTCCACGTGTAACTCTAACTTATTACGTGCATAGTCTATATGCATATTTAAATGAATTAGATTACAGCAAGCACTGCATTCTTCATAGTAGTCTTGATCGCCCATACTGGCATCAAGGTCTAAATGAATATGGTGTCCACAATGTGGGCAGGCGATACGTTGTGATAAAAAGTCTTTCATAACACCCCCTTAAAAATTAAGTTATTTTACCTAGATAGCACATAACGGCTTAACACTAAGTAGCTTGAACTCTGACTAAATGATTTACTCATATTGAGCTATCAACAGTGACTTATTACAAGTAAATTTAATGCAATTAGCGTTAAAAATAACGCTCGAATAGATTTATTTTTTAGAGTTCAAGTATAAGTATAGTGCTTATTTTTTGTTTACTCATTTATTTAAGTTTAGTAGTTTTTCAACGTGTTCTTTAGCCTGATTTAAGTAATGGCCTGCATAAATATTGGCATGGTTTAAAATAGGGTAAAGCTGATAAACAAGCTTGCGATGTTGGTAGTTCTGAGAGAGTGGATAATGGTGATCATAGGCGTTATAAAATTCATCGGGTAATGGGGCAAAAAGTTCACTCATAGCAATATCGACCTCCCGATCACCGTAATAGCAGGCAGGGTCAAATAGGGTCGGAATATTATTTACAAATCCCATGTTTCCGCGCCAAAAGTCGCCATGTAATAACGAGGGCAAAACATGATGATTATGCAGTTGCTCTTTTACTAAATTTATCAGTTGTTCGGGGTCTGCCAGCACAATGTCTTTTTCAGCTAATAGCTGTAATTGCCAACCAATACGTTCTTCTGCAAAAAATACATCCCATTTTTTATGCCATTGATTTGGTTGAGGCGTAGAGCTTAAATAATTGTCTGTATCAAAACCAAACATCGCTTGCTCGTGTTTTTGATGTAACATGGCAAGGTGTTCACCCATCGTTGACCAATGCGTGTGGGGAAGGTCATCAAGTGTAAGCCACTCTAATACAATAAACGCATATTCTATATTGGCGCCAGTTGTAATACAGTCGGGCACCATAAATATACTGTTTTGAGTGAGTTGTTTTAAGCCATGTGCTTGTGCTTCAAAGCGATCGAGCTCATTCTTTTGCGCAATTTTAACTAAATAATTGTGCTTGCCATCACTTATATGGAAAAGCTTATCGGTTGATGTGTTTTGCAACTGACGTTTATGGGTGTGTTTAAAATCGTAATGGATAGCTTGGCTGATCTGTTGATTGATTGTTTTCCACATAACAATTGCTCACCTTTTAAACCTATAAATAAACTATGGCAAAAAGGGATTAAATAAACAAATTAATCGGTGTAAAATTAAGACTATCAATTTCTGATACAAATCACTGAAATGGAATAAAAATGAATAAAAGTTTTATCACTAACTTATTGGCAGCGTGTTGTGTTGTTATTGGTTTTGTATTTGATCAAGCCATTGTACTTTCGGTGGGCTTATTTGCACTCTCTGGTGCGGTTACAAACTTACTCGCTATTCATATGCTATTTGAAAAAGTCCCGTTTTTATATGGATCGGGGGTGATTGCGCTCAAGTTTGAAAGTTTTAAAGTAGCTATAAGAAATTTAATACTTACGGAGTTTTTTTCTGAGCATAAAATAGACAAGCTTCTAAGCAAGGCGCAGCCAACGATAGACTTTGAATCGGTAATTGAAAAGGTTGATTTAAATCCCGCTTTCGATAATTTGTTAGTGGTGATAGAGCAATCACAATTTGGCAGCATGCTGGCAATGTTTGGCGGTACAGAAGCGGTAGAGCCAATGCGAGAAAAATTTATCGAAAAAATGCAATTATCACTGGTGCAAATAAGCGACACCGACGATTTTAAAATGCTACTAAGCGACATGTTAACTCAAGGCAATAACGCGGAAAATTTACATAATACAGTACTCAAATTAGTGGATGAACGCCTAGATGAACTCACCCCTAAAATGGTAAAAGAAATAATTCAAACTATGATCCGCGAACACTTAGGCTGGCTCGTTGTATGGGGTGGGGTATTTGGTGGCTTGTTTGGTTTGTTGGCAGCGCTTATTTAATAATAAATACACGTTAAGCAGGTACTAAGCCCTGCTTAACGTGTTTGATTCGCGTAAATTGAACGTATTAAAACCGATTTCCTAGTCATAATTTAGGTTATTTAGATCCCGCCATAATAACCACCATCAGTTTATTTACCTTTGCCAAATCCCTTATTGATGTGCTGGTGGTAGCCTCAATATTGAAAAAGCGTGCAGATTTGTCTAAATCATAAAGCGCTACAAAATCATTCATTGATAAATCATTGCAGCGTAATTTTTTGCCAATTACATGCTTGTTGGTATGGAGCTCTTTAATTGTTTTGTGCAGTGTCAGTTGTTTGTTAGATGAACGGCCATGCAAACTTGTGTACCGGGTGATGAATCAGCGGCAACAAAAGTGGTTGCCATTACAGGCGCTGTTAATGTTGCTGCGGCCAATAATACAGTTGAATATAGAGTTGCTTTGAAAGAAATCATAGTATTTGCCTCTTTGTTTATGTGCAACTTAAGTATTGTTTAATGTAGCCAGAATGTTATTAACTGAATGGAGCAAGCTGTAAGAAGATGTGTATATAAATTATGCAATTTTGTAGGTGTATGAAAAGTTGTTTCATAAGTAACCTGAACTATGGATAATAAATCTATCTCAAGCAGCTATTTTCAGCGCTAACTGCGCTGAATTTACTTGCAATAGGCCCGCTATTGACGCGAAAATTTGCCTTGTTTTCATTGTAAATTTCTAGCTGGAGAAAACGAACTAAATTATTAATATAATTCAATATGTTAGTAAATCTCTTAACCAGAGTTCAGGTTAAGTAATTTATTTTTGACACACTTTAGCGTTTTCATACTGAAATATTTTTTCAGACTGTTATTATCGCGCCCTAAATTTGTGGCATTTTATATTTTTGGAGCGCAATTGTGAATAAAACGTTAGCCAGTTACTACCAGCAAGCTTATGCGTGTGAGCAACAGCATTTTAACCAATGTTTTTATTGCGGCTGTGAGGCAACAGAGCGCGATCATTGCCCACCATTGCACATGTTACAAAGTATTATTGATTTAGGCGAAGAAGCAGATTTTGTTGCTATTGCGGCTTGTTATGAATGCCATGCATTACTTCATAATGAACGCTTAATGACCATTGATGAGCGTTTTAGTAAGCTTAAAAAGAAACTCTCAAATAAATACGCCAAGCCCTTACGTGTCTACAACATGTGGGAAGAAAGCGAGCTTGGCGACATGAGTGATGAATTTGCGCACAGCATTCAAGCGGGCATGAAACTCGGTAAAGAAGCGGCTGAGCGACTCGCCTTTACAGGGTTTAGTTATGCCACTGAAGAAGCGCGCGTTACGGTGCGCGAAAAAACCAAAGAGTTTGATGTAGAAGGCACCGTATTTACCGACTTTAAAGAAGCGCTTAACTATTGCATTACTGTATTAAAAGTACAAAAAAGTGATTTTTATAAAATTTTAGTCGAGGATTATCAAGGCGATTTTAATAAGGCATTGAGCCAATACAGGCATCGTCATGATAAAGTCACCGCCGCAAAAGATGGTAATACATTAATTAAAGATTTTTCAAAATTACATAAGCAAAATTCGGATTTTGTAACCCGAACGGTTAAACACTTTATCAGTAAAGATCCATCGCTCACCACAGAAGGGGCACTGGATAAGCTTTATAACAATTATATAAAAAAATAATTACAGAAACTCACCTTAAATAACCGCCTTTTCACCTGTTTTTTTAGCTTTATGCGTTTGCTTTCGCTAAAGTAGTAAAAAAACAGGAGAACCTAAAAACATGCAAAAATTTGCTCCCTCATTGTTAGCTGTTGGTTTAGCAGCGGCACTTGTTGGTTGCCAAGAAAGCGGCCCGCAAGATGCAAAAGTAACCATTAATAAAAACCCATACCCAAGTACTTATCAACCTGTTGCTACATCAAGCACATTAATTACCAATGCCACTGTATTAACAGGCACGGGTGAGCGTTTAGATGAAGCCGATGTATTACTTGTTGATGGTAAAGTACAGCAAGTTGGTAAAGATTTAACCGCTAACGCAGACACCACTATCGATGCGCAAGGCAAATGGGTAACACCAGGTATTATTGATGTTCACTCTCATTTAGGTGCTTATCCAAATCCGTCGGTTGAGTCTCACCAAGATGGCAACGAAATGACTAGCCCAAATACAGCAGAAGTATGGGTTGAGCATTCAATTTGGCCACAAGATCCAGGCTTTAATCGCGCACGTGAAGGCGGTATTACCTCGTTACAAATTTTACCAGGTTCAGCTAATTTATTTGGTGGACGTGGCGTTACCCTTAAAAATGTACCGGCTCACACCATGCAAGGGATGAAGTTTCCTGATGCACCATACGGTTTAAAAATGGCGTGTGGTGAAAACCCTAAACGCGTTTATGGCCGTAAAGGTGAATTACCGATGACACGTATGGGTAATATGGCAGGCTATCGCACAGCTTGGATTGGCGCTCAAGAGTACAAACGTGCTTGGGACAAATACGATGCTGATTACGCTGCGGGTAAAAACCCAGAAGCTCCACACCGCGATATTAAATACGATACTCTTCGCGGTGTTTTAGAAGGTGAGGTTCGTATTCACAATCACTGTTATAAAGCTGAAGAAATGGCGATGATGATCGACCTTTCTAAAGAGTTTAATTACCATGCGGGTACATTCCATCACGGTATTGAAGCCTATAAAATTGCAGATTTACTGGCTGAAAATGGCTCGTGTGCTGCACTTTGGCCAGACTGGTGGGGCTTTAAAATGGAAGCCTACGATATGGTACAAGAGAACGTAGCGATTGTTGATGCAGTTAAAAACTCATGTGCCGTTGTGCATTCAGACTCTGACACGACGATTCAACGCTTAAACCAAGAAGCCGCTAAAGTAATGTACAGTGCAAACCAAAATGGGTTTGATATTTCTGAGCAGCATGCAATTAAGTGGATCACGGCTAATGCCGCTAAATCACTCGGCATTGAAGATAAAACAGGCTCACTTGAAGCGGGTAAACAAGCTGATGTGGTTATTTGGAATCAAAGCCCATTTAGCGTTTACGCAAAAGCTGAGCAAGTGTTTGTTGATGGCGCAAAAGTTTACGATAGAAACAATAGTGCATACCAAGCACAAAGTGATTTTATGTTAGGTCAACAATAAGGAGCACCCAGAATGAAAAAATTATCACGTTCGTTTTCGCTTTCTCTGGTTGCTGCAGGGTTACTAGCATCGGGTGCGGTGAGCGCTCAATCTCTTGCTATTATTAATGCAACTTTACATACATCATCAGATCAAGGCGTATTAGAGTCTGCCAGCATCGTAATGAATGATGGCAAAATTACTGCAATCAATCCTAGCGATGTTAAAGCAGATAAAATTATTGATGCCAAAGGTCAAATCGTGACCCCTGGTTTTATTGCCACTGTAAATCAACTTGGTTTAGTTGAAGTCGGTGCGGTTGCAGGCTCTCGCGATGCGGGAGAAGAAAAAGCAGGTATTGATTTTGATGCAAGCTTGGCATTTAACCCTCGTTCAAGCCTAATCCCTTATGCACGTAAAGGCGGTGTTACTCGTGACTTAATCACTCCGTATGGCGGTGACAGCATATTTGCTGGCCTTGCCAGTGTGGTGGATTTAAGCGGCAGCTTTGAAAGCGTACTTAAAAAACAAGCGGCATTAGTGGTTCATTTGGGTGAGCGAAGCAAAGGCTCTCGTGCATTTACATTGCAAACACTGATCAATAAGTTAGATGAGCACCAAACCAAAGCAAGCAAAGAAGCTAAAAAAGACGATGCTAAGCCAAGTTCTGAAGATAAAATAATGGCTAAAGTACTAAAAGGCGATATGCCATTACTAATTAGTGTGTCGCGTGCATCGGATATTGTTGAACTTATAAAAGTGAAACAGCAGTTTGGGGTAAATATTGTTCTTAATGGTGCGCAAGATGCCGTTGTAGTTAAAGATCGAATCGCAAAAGCGGGTATTCCTGTGATCATCAGTGCAATGGATAACTTACCAGGCAGTTTTGATTCATTACATGCAAGCCTAAATAATGCCGGCATACTAGAAAAAGCAGGTGTTAAAGTACTTTTAACTGTGGGTGGCGATGCCAGTCATAATGTTTACCAGCTCCGCTATGATGCCGGTAATGCAGTGTCTTACGGTATGAGCCAGCAAGGCGCATTAAAAGCGATGACTTCAAATGTGGCTGATGTATTTGGTATTAATGCCGGTAGCTTAGAAGTGGGTAAAGCCGCTGATGTTGTAATGTGGAGTAACGACCCGTTTGAGCTGAGCAGCCACGTAAATAAAATGTTTATTAATGGGGTTGAGGTAAGTACTGAATCTCGCCAAGATAAACTGCGTGAGCGCTATACAACAGAATCAAACATGCCACGTGCATACACTAAATAAACTTGTTTAGTTGAATTTAAAGGCCGCATTAGCGGCCTTTTTTATGAACAGCTTTTACTTATACCAATCCGCAAAGTAAACCACTTAAATAAGCGAATTGGTATTAGGCACAAAAAAAGGCGCTCTTTGGAGCGCCTTTTCATTCATTTAATGGATTTATACCAGTTTAGATAAAATCTCGTTAAATGTTGTGCTTGGGCGCATTGCTTTAAAAGCTGCATCGTCATTTGGCTGGAAGTATCCGCCAATGTCCATTGCTGGGCCCTGTGCATCGTTTAGCTCGCTAACAATTTGCTCTTTGTTAGTTTCAAGGTCGCTAGCAATTTGCGTAAACTGCGCTTTAAGCTCGCTGTCATCATTTTGCTTAGCAAGTTCTTGTGCCCAGAATAAAGATAAGAAGAAATGAGAACCACGGTTATCAATCTCTTTTACTTTACGTGAAGGCGACTTGTTTTCAGCTAAGAATGTGCCGGTAGCTTTATCAAGCGTATCTGCAAGTACTTGTGCTTTTTTGTTACCTGTTGTTGTGCTTAGGTGCTCAAGTGAAGCAGCAAGTGCTAAGAATTCACCTAAAGAATCCCAACGTAAGTGGTTTTCTTTCTCAAATTGTTGAACGTGCTTAGGAGCAGAGCCACCCGCACCAGTTTCAAATAAACCACCGCCATTCATTAGTGGCACAATTGAAAGCATTTTAGCACTGGTACCCAACTCTAAAATTGGGAATAAATCTGTTAAGTAATCACGTAACACGTTACCTGTTACAGAAATTGTGTCTTTACCTTCTTTGATGCGTGCTAGTGAGAACAAGGTTGCATCCATTGGCGATAAAATTTGAATATCTAGGCCAGCAGTGTCGTGATCTGGCAGGTATTTATTTACTTTTTTGATTAGCTCAGCATCGTGTGCACGTTCTGCATCTAACCAGAAAATAGCCGGATTACCTGTTGCGCGAGCGCGGTTTACTGCAAGTTTAACCCAATCTTGAATAGGTGCATCTTTAACCTGACACATGCGCCAGATATCGCCTTTCTCAACACTGTGCTCAAGTAACGTATTACCGTTTGTGTCTACAACACGGATAGTACCGTCAGCTTTTGCTTCAAATGTTTTATCGTGTGAGCCGTACTCTTCTGCTTTTTGAGCCATAAGGCCAACGTTTGGTACGCTACCCATAGTCGTAGGATCAAATGCACCGTGCTCTTTACAAAAATCAATCGTTGCTTGGTAAACGCCAGAGTAACAACGATCTGGAATTACAAAGCTTGTGTCTTGTAATTTATCGTCTTTATTCCACATTTGACCGCTTGAACGAATTGCAGCAGGCATAGAGGCATCGATGATCACATCACTTGGTACGTGTAAGTTTGTAATACCACGATGAGAATCAACCATTGCGATAGCAGGGCGGTCAGCGTAAACAGCTTGAATGTCAGCTTCAATTTCTTCGCGCTTAGCGTCATCTAAAGTTTGAATTTTAGAGTACACATCGCCTAAACCGTTATTTACATCAACACCTAGCTCTTCAAAAAGTGCACCGTGTTTTGCAAAAACGTCTTTGTAAAATACTTTTACAGCGTGACCAAAGATGATTGGATCAGATACTTTCATCATGGTCGCTTTCATATGAAGCGAAAATAACACGCCTTTTTCTTTAGCTGCATTAATTTCAGCTTCAAGGAATGCTTGTAATTTTGCAGCACTAATACGTGATGCATCAATAACTTCACCAGCAAGTAGCGGTGTGCTTTGCTTAAGTACAGTGATATCGCCATTAGCCGCTACGTGTTCAATACGAACATCCGTTGCTTCATCAACAGTTAGTGACTGCTCTGAACCAAAGAAGTCACCTTCTTCCATGCTTGCAACATAAGACTGTGAATCTTTGCTCCATGCACCCATAGAATGTGGGTTATTACGTGCATATTCTTTTACTGAACTTGGTGCGCGACGGTCAGAGTTACCTTCACGAAGTACAGGGTTTACTGCACTGCCTTTAATTTTGTCATAGGCGGCTTGAATCGCTTTTTCTTCATCGTTTTTAGGTTCTACAGGGTATTCTGGAAGTGCATAACCTTTTTCTTGAAGCTCTTTAATTACAGCGCGAAGTTGTGGAACTGAGGCACTGATGTTCGGTAATTTAATGATATTAGCTTCTGGTGTTTTCGCCATTTCGCCAAGTTCTGCAAGTGCATCACCAATGCGTTGTTCTTCTGTTAGGTAATCCGGGAAGCTCGCAATAACACGACCAGCGAGCGAGATGTCGCGTGTTTCAACTTCAACACCTGCCGCATTTGTGTACGCTTGGATAATTGGTAACAACGAATACGTTGCTAATGCCGGAGCTTCGTCCGTTTTTGTATAGATAATTTTTGATGTCATCATCATTCCTAGATAGTAGGCCGCATTGGCCAAATTCAACAATGCAAAGAAATCATCGCCTAATACCTTATAAATAAAGTATTAATGTATGCAATGAGTAGTCTGTTAGGTGTTGGTACTCGTATAACCTAAACAAGGTAAGAATAATCACACCTGACGGACTAGTGTCTTTTATAACTAAAATTTATGTAAATCTAAACTAGCCATTAGGCTAAAGTAATTACGTTTTACAGGATAAAGAGTGTAACAAGCTTGGCTAAAAAGGGCTAGGATTACGCGCCAAACGCCAGCAGTTAAACATCTAATACTGAAATTATTGGGGTAGATAAAATAAAATCAAGGAGTGGGGTTGAATTAACGAACAATGAAGCAATTAATATGGAAGTGGTTAGGGGTTTTAGGGAATTAAGCGAGGATCTAAATAGGTCGCTCGCTTTAGTCTCATATTTACAATCACTCTAAAATATCGCCGTTAGGGGCTATATTAGTAGCGTGTAGACCTTTAGGGCCTTGTTGTAATTCGAAGGTAACATCTTGACCAGCTTTAAGTGTCTTGTATCCGTCCATTACAATAGTGGAGTAATGAGCAAAAATGTCGTTCTCGCAACCGTCTTCTACGATGAAACCAAAACCTTTGGCGTTGTTGAACCATTTGACTTTACCACAAGCCATACTTCTACATCCTTCTATAAGTTGACTAATTTAGTTATCCTAAACCGTATTGTTTGCTAGACTGACTAAGGTTTAATCAATCACCATTTGACTGTAGTTTATTTAAGCAACCAGTCAAGTGTTTTGGGTTATTTTTTAACATTTTATTTATTTTTTTATTCAAGTTTGCTTGAGTTACAAAGACAAGACTATATTTAATTATGAGTGGTATGAAAGATTCTGGTGTTATCGACACCGTTCGCGATAGTGAAAAGCAAAAGTTGCAGCCACCGCGAAAATATAAAGTTGTTTTAAACAACGATGATTACACGCCGATGGATTTTGTAATTGAGATCTTGATGACGTTTTTTAATATGGATAGCGATAGAGCAACTGATGTGATGCTGCAAATACATCAGCAAGGTAAGGGCATTTGTGGTGTTTACAGCGCAGATGTAGCACATACCAAGGCTGAGCAAGTTAACCGCTACTCAAGGGATAACGAGCATCCACTGCTATGTAGTTGTGAGCAGGAATAAATACCACAAAGGTGAACTTTCATCTTTGAAGTGCGGTATAAAATTATTATCTCTGTAAGGGGTTGCCAATGCTAAATAAAGACTTAGAACTAACTTTGAACACCGCGTTTCGTGAAGCGCGTACACGTCGTCATGAGTTTATGACCGTAGAGCATCTTTTATTAGCTCTACTCGATAATACATCAGCTGGAGAAGCGCTTAATGCGTGTGGTGTTGACATTTCTGGATTAAAAACAGAGTTACTTGAATTTATTGATGAAACCACACCGGTTATTCCTGATTTAGAAGAAGAACGCGAAACTCAACCAACGCTTGGTTTTCAGCGTGTATTACAGCGCGCGGTATTTCATGTGCAATCTTCGGGAAAAAATGAAGTGACTGGTGTAAATGTACTGGTGGCTATTTTTTCTGAGCAAGAAAGCCAGGCAGTTTATTTACTTAAAAAGAATGATATTTCTCGCCTTGATATTGTTAATTTTATTTCTCATGGGATTGCCAAAGATGACGACGAATTAGGCGATGACACTGACGATATACATGAAGAAGTGCAAGAAGTTGCCAGTGAAGAAGCGAGTAAGCTCGACAGCTTCACCACTAATCTCAACATACAAGCCAAAGAGGGCAATATTGACCCTCTAGTTGGTCGCGACAGCGAAGTAGAACGCACTGTACAGGTGTTGTGTCGTCGTAAAAAGAACAACCCATTACTGGTTGGTGAAGCTGGCGTGGGTAAAACCGCTATCGCTGAGGGTTTAGCGTATCGAATTGTCAACGAACAAGTGCCTGAAGTTATTGCTGATGCGGTTGTTTACTCATTAGATATGGGCGCTTTGCTTGCAGGTACTAAATACCGAGGCGATTTTGAGAAGCGCTTTAAAAGCTTATTAAAAGAGCTGCAAGCTAAACCAGGCTCTATTTTATTTATAGATGAAATTCATACCATTATCGGTGCAGGTGCTGCATCGGGTGGGGTAATGGATGCCTCAAACTTAATTAAACCGCTACTTTCTAGTGGTCAATTGCGTTGTATGGGTTCTACCACCTATGGTGAGTACAAAAACATTTTTGAGAAAGACCGTGCCTTGGTACGTCGCTTTCAAAAAATTGATGTGCTTGAGCCCAGTGTGGAAGACACCACTAAAATTCTTAACGGCTTAAAAGAGCGTTATGAAGCACACCATGGTATTCGTTACACGCAAAAAGCGTTGAAGGCGGCAGCCGAGCTTAGCGCTAAGTACATTAACGAACGTCATCTGCCTGATAAAGCGATTGATGTTATTGATGAAGCGGGTGCAAGCCAACGCTTGTTACCTACCTCTAAACGTAAAAAAACGATTGGTGTTTCTGATATTGAGCTGATTGTGTCAAAAATGGCGCGTATCCCGCCACAAAATGTATCATCGTCTGATAAAGAAACGCTGAAAAACTTAGACCGTAACTTAAAAATGTTAGTGTTTGGGCAAGATCAGTCTATTGATGCATTAACTTCTGCCATTCGTTTGTCGCGTTCAGGTTTAGCGAATGAGAACAAACCGGTTGGTTCGTTCTTATTTGCAGGCCCAACGGGGGTCGGTAAAACTGAGGTTACCAAGCAATTAGCTAAATGTATGGGTGTTGAGTTTATTCGTTTTGATATGTCTGAATATGTTGAGCGCCATGCGGTGAGTCGTTTAATTGGTGCGCCTCCGGGTTATGTTGGTTTTGAACAAGGCGGCTTACTAACAGAAGCGGTCATTAAAAATCCACACGCTGTTGTACTTTTGGATGAGATTGAAAAAGCCCATCCAGATATCTACAACATTTTATTGCAAGTTATGGATCACGGTACGCTAACTGATAATAATGGTCGTAAAGCCGACTTTAGAAACGTCGTAGTCGTGATGACCACTAATGCCGGCGTGCAAGAAACCACACGTAAGTCGATTGGCTTTAGTGAGCAAGACCATACGCACGATGCAATGGGTGAAATTAATAAAGTATTTTCACCAGAATTTAGAAACCGCTTAGATAACATTATTTGGTTTAATCACCTCGATAAAGAAGTTATTTTACAAGTGGTTGATAAGTTCGTTGTGGAGCTTCAAGCGCAACTAGACAAGAAATCAGTTAATCTTGAGCTGACGTCTAAAGCACGTGAATGGTTGGCTGACAAAGGCTATGACAAAGCAATGGGCGCACGCCCTATGGCACGTGTTATTCAGGAAGACCTTAAAAAGCAATTGGCAAACGAAATACTGTTTGGCGAGCTAATCTCTGGCGGTACAGTAAAAGTATCGGTTAAAGATAAAAAGCTGCGTTTTGATTACGAAAGTGATTTAACCCCAGCCTAATGGTCGTTATACAAAAGCCTGCTTTGCGCAGGCTTTTTTATTTGCCAAAGAAATAGACAACAAAAAACCCAGCAAAGGCTGGGTTTTTTGTTTATTAAATGTAATTACTGGCTACTAGGGTCTGTTGACCTTTCAAGGTTAAATTTGCAGCAGTCTGTTTGGTATTTAGGCAAGGCAGAGCCTATGTTGTGTGGTTATTCCCCATAAATAGGCGATAACGCAGCATCAATGCCAAACAGGCGCTGCCCGAAGGGTTCTGCCTAGGGGCGATTTACTCTTTGTTGCTCGGTTTTTACTTAGCCCACTAGGTTACAAACCTCGCGCCGCGATTAAACCGCCCTTAGTTTGAACAAATTTTAATCCGCAAAGGTCAACAGACCCTAGCATTAATTACATTTAATAAACGCTTAAAGCTAGTTTTCACTAGCCAAAAACTAAATCTCGTTTACGCACTTACTTAGCGAGCACGGAATACGATACGACCTTTCGATAAATCGTAAGGAGTCATTTCTACCGTTACTTTATCGCCGGTTAAAATACGGATATAGTTTTTGCGCATTTTACCTGAAATATGAGCCACAACTACGTGACCATTTTCTAGCTCAACTCGGAACATTGTATTTGGTAAAGTATCAAGGACTGTCCCTTGCATTTCGATTACGTCTTCTTTCGCCATGTTTAGCGTAACACCTCTTTAATAGTTAAACGCTGCAGATTTTGCCCAAAATACGCCAATAAGTAAAGGCGCAGGGGCTATTTTTGTAAATTAAATAGCCAGCCACTGGTCATTGCACTGTTTTTGAGCAGGTAAAAACTGCGTTTTATAGTTCATTTTGTCGCATTCATCTATTTGATAGCCTAAATAAACAAATTGTTTTTGTTGCAGTTTAGCAAATTTAAGTTGCTGTAATATCATCACAGTGCCTAAACTAAAGTGCTCATAGTCAGGGTCAAAAAATGTATAAATTGCCGAAATAGCATTGTCCATACAATCAGTTACAGCAACAGCCACTAAGTTTTCTTGATCCCAAAGCTCTATAAAGGTAATGGTTAACCAACTACAAAACAAAAAGCTTTGAAATTGTGATTTATCAGGTGGATACATACTACCGTCTTGGTGGCGCAAGCTAATGTATTTACTGTAAAGTGGATAGTATTGTTCGCGTTCAACTTGAGAATATTTTACCTCAAAGCGGTTTTTTGCTTTGTTAAGTTTACGTTTTTGCGATTTTGTCGGCATAAACTCATTTGCTAAAACGCGCACAGAACTACACGCGCTGCAAATAGGGCAGTGCGGACGGTAAATTTGGTTACCACTGCGACGAAAGCCCAATCCTAATAATGACTCAAACTTATTGCTGCTGTAACAACTTGGATCGAGTATGACCAACAGTTGCTCTTGACGGTTAGGCAAATAACTGCATTCAAATGGTTGGCTTAGGCCAATACGAGCGGGAAGTTGTTCATTCATAAATCGCTAATAGCTCCTGTGGTTGCCACATGCTGTCAGGTGGGGTGTAACACTGTGCTTTATTAAGTTTAGTTAAAAATTCTTCACGTGGAATAACGCTAGCACCTAACGACATTAAATAAGGATTTTCTAATTGGCAATCAATAAAATGCGCATTATGGCGTTTAAGCCAATTAACCAGCGCCCACATAGCCAGTTTGGAGCAATTTGTTTGATGATGAAACATTGATTCACCACAAAAAACACCGGTTTGCATGATGCCATATAAGCCACCTGCAAGCTCTCCCTCGCGCCAAACTTCTAAACTATGAGCAAAGCCATGGTGATGGGCATTAATGTACGCCTGTTGCATTTGTGGGGTGATCCAGGTGCCATCGGTATCAATACGTTGATCGCGACATGCTTCTATTACTTCTTCAAAGGCATGGTTTATGGTTACGGTGACCGGGTGATTTTTTAAATGTTTTCGTAGGCTTTTACTAACATGAAAGTCATTGAGCTCAACAATACCGCGCTCACTAGGCGACCACCACATAATTGGCTCGTGCTCACTAAACCACGGAAAAATACCTTGGCTGTAGGCATTTTTTAATCGCGTTACCGATAAGCATCCACCAATGGCAAGTAAACCATCGGGATCATCTAATGCATGGTTGGGATCAGGAAAAGCAAAGTGGCTTTGAGCGAGTTGATAGAGTTGTTTAGTCATAACACCGATTGAATAACTGCATGGTCAAGGTAAAGTGTAACCTGTTGCTTTAAAATCACAAACCACAAATTATTGTGTTGTCCATAGGGTTGAGCAGGGCTTACATTCCTGTTAGGTAAATTTTAGACATAAAAAAAGCGCGTTAAAAAACGCGCTTAATTAAATAGTAAACTAATCGAATTAGCTAACCACTTTTACAGGTACTGCTTGTCCAGCGTTAAACTTAGTTGTCATTGCTTCTTCAACAGGTGTAAACGAGGTAAGGTCAATACCTTCAACCGCAGACTTATACTCTTCGATAGTCGGGAAACGACCAAGTACAGTAGAAAGTACTACAACCGGCGTAGAACCTAGTAGTGACTCACCTTTTTTCTCAGATGTATCGGCTACTACACGGCCTTGGAACAGACGAGTTGATGTTGCGATAACAGTGTCACCAGGTTCAGCTTTTTCTTGGTTACCCATACATAAGTTACAACCAGGGCGTTCTAGGTATAGGATATTTTCATACTTAGTACGTGCCGCTGTTTTTGGTTTTTCATCGTCAAATTCAAAACCTGCGTATTTAGCAAGAATATCCCAGTCGCCTTCCGCTTTAAGCTCATCAACAATGTTGTATGTTGGTGGCGCAACAACTAATGGTGCTTTGAATGAGATAGAACCGTTTTTCTTTTCTAGGTTACGCAGCATATGAGCAATAATTTTCATATCGCCTTTGTGAACCATACACGAACCAACGAAACCTAAATCAACAGGTTTGTCGTTGTAAAAAGAAACAGGGCGGATCACATCGTGAGTATAACGCTTAGAGACGTCATCGTTGTTCACGTCTGGATCGGCAATCATTGGCTCAACGATTTGGTCCAAATCAACCACAACTTCTGCGTGGTATTTAGCGTTGTCGTCTGGAGAAAGTGCTGGCTCTTCACCAGATTGAATACCTGCAATACGTTTGTCAGCTAAGTCGATTAGACCTTGTAGCGTTTGCGCTTCGTTATCCATACCTTTGTTGATCATGATTTGGATACGTGATTTAGCAAGTTCAATTGACTTAATTAGCGTTTCATCATTTGAAATACAGATTGACGCTTTCGCTTTCATTTCTGCAGTCCAGTCAGTGAAAGTAAACGCTTGGTCAGCCATTAGGGTACCAATATGCACTTCAATGATACGACCTTGGAATACGTTTTCGCCACCAAATTGCTTAAGCATTTGCGCTTGCGTTGCATGTACAACGTCGCGGAAATCCATGTGCTTAGCCATTTTGCCTTTAAACGTCACTTTAACTGAATCAGGAATCGGCATCGCTGATTCACCGGTTGCAAGTGCAACAGCAACAGTACCTGAATCGGCACCAAAGGCAACGCCTTTAGACATACGAGTATGCGAGTCACCACCGATGATGATAGCGCGATCATCAATTGTAATGTCGTTCAATACTTTGTGAATAACGTCAGTCATTGCATGGTAAACGCCTTTCGGGTCACGTGCAGTGATCAAACCAAACTTATTCATAAACGCCATTAGTTTAGGAATGTTAGCTTGTGCTTTGCTATCCCATACTGATGCAGTGTGACAACCAGACTGATAAGCACCATCAACAAGAGGTGAAATCGTTGAAGCCGCCATGGCTTCTAATTCTTGTGCTGTCATTGGACCGGTTGTATCTTGCGAACCAACGATGTTCACTTTAACGCGAACGTTTGAGCCTGCATGAAGTGGCGTATCAGATAGAACACCTACCGCATTACGGTTAAAGATTTTTTCAACCGCTGTTAAGCCTTGGCCTTCATGTGAAATTTCTTTTGAAGGTGCATACACAAGAGGAGTTTCAATGCCGAGCGTTTCAGCAGCAAACGTTTGTAGTTTCTTACCAAATACTACAGCGTAAGAACCACCTGCTTTCATGAATTCAACTTTTTGCGGTGTGAACGCTGATGATACATCAACCAGTTCTTTATCACCGTTATAAAGCTTTTTCTCTTTTGTATTGATTGTTAATACAGTACCTGTGGCAACTGAATAAGCTTCTTCAAGCACTGCATCGCCATTTTCATCAGTTACAGTATTGCCGTCTGCATCTACTTTCTTAACCCAGTTTTTAAGATCAAGACCAATACCGCCGGTTACATCAACCGTCGTTAAGAAGATTGGTGCGATACCATTAGTACCTGCAACAACAGGTGCAATGTTGATGAAAGGAACGTATGGACTTGCTTGTTTACCCGCCCAAAGTGCAACGTTATTTACACCAGACATACGAGATGAACCAACGCCCATTGTGCCTTTTTCAGCAATAAGCATTACTTTAGCATTAGGGTGTTTCTTTTGAAGTTCAACGATTTCTTGTTGTGCTTCTTCAGTGATCATACACTTACCGTGTAATTCACGGTCAGCACGTGAGTGTGCTTGGTTACCTGGAGACAGTAAATCAGTTGAGATGTCGCCTTCACCAGCAATGTAAGTTACTACTTCGATTTTTTCTTCGATGTCAGGTAGTTTTGTGAAGAATTCAGCTTTTGAGAAACTCTCTAGTAATTCTTTAGCAATTGCGTTACCTGCTTCGTAGGCCGCTTTTATGCGCTCCATATCAGCATCGTATAAGAATACCTGAGTTTTAAGTACTTCTGCAGCTTGTGCTGCAATTGCTGCGTCATCACCAAATGCTAAATCAATTAGCATTTCAATTGACGGGCCGCCTTTCATGTGTGAAAGCAGTTCAAATGCAAATTCTGGAGTGATCTCTGCAACGTGCTCTTCACCTAAAATGATTTCTTTTAGAAACTGTGCTTTAACGCCCGCAGCACTAGTTGTTCCAGGTAAAGTATTATAAATAAAGAAATGCAGTGAATCTTTACGGTGCTCGTTATTAGTATCTTTAATTTGATTAATTATTTCTGATACTAGTTCAGCGCTATCGATTGGTTGTGGGCTTAATCCAAGCTCCGTTTTACGGGTTTGGATTTCTTCCATATATTTTGTATACAAACTCATAGAAAACTCTCGGTAATTTACTTGATATGAAGTTAAGCATTTTAACTGATTTTACAGTTTCTAGTAATGCCTAAATGAATAAAGCTTTTATTCCTGACGATAATTATAGCTAGTTTTACTTATATAATTTGACGGTATTTGTTGCTCACCCTTAGATCCTATCGCACCTAAGCCATTAATTGTATAAATAAAACTAATTTCAATTATAAGCACAATGAATTTTTGGTGTGAGTACAGTTATGTTTGGGCACAAAAAAGAGCTGAAAATTCAGCCCTTTTTTAATTTAGATTCTAAATTACAGATTATCTAAAAAGCGTTCTGCATCAAGTGCAGCCATACAGCCAGTACCGGCAGAGGTAATCGCTTGACGGTAAATATGGTCAGATACATCACCAGCAGCAAATACACCTGGCACACTGGTTTGGGTTGCATTACCGTTAAGACCAGATTCAACCACTAGGTAGCCGTCTTTCATTTCTAGCTGACCTTCAAACATATCGGTGTTTGGCTTATGGCCAATGGCAATAAACACACCCGCTAAATCAAGTTCTTCAGTAGCATCTGATGCCACATCTTTAATGCGAACGCCGGTCACACCCATTTGGTCACCAAGTACTTCATCAAGTGTACGGTTGTAGTGCATGACAACATTACCGTTCGCAGCTTTTTCAGCAAGGCGGTCAGCAAGAATCTTTTCACTACGGAAACTGTCACGACGGTGAATAACATGAACTTCATCAGCAATGTTAGATAGGTATAACGCTTCTTCAACCGCTGTGTTACCACCACCAACAACCGCTACTTTTTGACCTTTATAGAAAAAGCCGTCACAGGTTGCACAAGCAGAAACACCACGGCCTTGGAAATTAGTCTCAGACTCTAAGCCTAAATATTTCGCAGAGGCACCGGTTGCAATAATTAAAGCATCACATGTGTAAGTACCTTGGTCACCGGTTAGTGTGAAAGGGCGCTTAGATACGTCAACTTTGTTAATGTGGTCGAATACAATTTCAGTTTCAAAGCGTTCTGCATGCTCTTTCATACGATCCATTAATGCAGGGCCGGTTAAACCGTGTGCATCGCCAGGCCAGTTTTCAACTTCAGTAGTGGTTGTTAGCTGGCCACCTTGTTGAATACCTGTAATTAAAACAGGGTTTAAATTAGCACGTGCAGCGTAAACTGCAGCTGTATAGCCTGCAGGGCCCGAACCTAAAATAAGTAACTTACAATGTTTTGCTTCAGTCATGATCTTTTCCTAAACGTTTAATACGGTTTTAATGCGCCCGATTCTAAGAAAAACAAGCAGGAAGTAAATAAAAGATGAGATTATTTTTTTTCGCAAATTCCGAAGCTGTTCATTAATGTGTACTAGCAAATGACTTACAAGCAGTGCTCGACTAATAAATAGACTGTTAGCCAATAAAACGACGTTAATTCATGACCAGCCTGATTTTTTTTGTTATCTTTTAACTAATTTTGATTTGTCACTGCTTAATTATGTGACTTAAGTGAATAGGCAACTATGTTATTTTGGCAAGAGAAACCCGCATTTGGGTTGACTTCAAAAGACGTTAACGTCTTAACCAATGCGCAAGAATACCGTACGCAATTGTTAGATTTAATTGCCAACGCAAAAAAACGAATTTATATCACCACACTTTACTTACAAGATGATGAAGCGGGTCGTGAAATATTAGCCGCACTACACAGTGCATCGTTAGCTAACCCTTCGATTGAAATTAAAGTACTGGTTGATTTTCATCGCGCCCAACGCGGTTTAATTGGTGCAGAAAAGTCAGAGGGCAATGCAAGCTTATATTGCGACGATTTAGAAAAATTTAATTCAAACGTTCAAGTGTATGGTGTTCCCGTAAAAGCCAAAGAACTGTTTGGGGTGTTACATTTAAAAGGCTTTGTTATAGACGACACATTGCTCTACAGCGGTGCCAGTTTAAATAATGTGTATTTGCAATATAGCGACCGATACCGGCTCGATCGCTACTTTTTAGTATCGCAAAGCGAATTATGTGACTCAGTAGTCGATTTTATCGAATCAACTTTATTAAGTTCTGAAGCGGTACCAAGAATTGATCAACGACCGCTTAAACGCATGGCTGACTTTAAGCTTGAACAAAAGCAACTTATGCGTGAGCTTAAATCGGCAAGTTATAAAAATGCGCAAGAGTTTAATACCCATGCAATGGGTATTCGTTTATTTTTAGGGTTAGGCCGTCGTAATAACGAGCTCAATCGCTTAATTAAAGCGTTATTTGATACCACCGAGCAAGAGTTGGTGTTATACACGCCGTATTTTAATTTTCCGGCGCCATTAATGCGCTCTTTACGCAGGCTATTAAAGCAAGGTAAACAAGTAACTATTGTGGTGGGCGATAAAACTGCAAACGATTTTTACCTGCCACCTAGCGAGCCATTTAGTAAAATTGGTGCGTTACCGTATTTATACGAAACTATTTTACATAAGTTTGTAAAATCGCAAAAACGCCACATAGATAATGGCAACCTAAACGTATACCTTTGGAAACACGAGAGTAACTCGTTTCATCTAAAAGGGATTTGCTGTGACCGTAAAGTGCATTTACTTAGCGGGCATAACCTTAATCCGCGCGCGTGGGGGCTGGATATCGAAAATGGCATTCTGATAGAAGATCCTGAACAATCTATCATGCGCGATATTGATAATGAACGCCAAGAAATTTTAAAGCATTGTCGCCGTTTAACCGGCCCTGATGATTTAGAAACCATGGACGATTACCCGCAGCCGGTGAAAAAACTGCTTGGTCAAGCTAAGCGCGTAAAAGTCGACTTTATTATTAAACGATTTATATAACATTAGGGTCTGTTGACCACAGACCCTAAAATTTAGATACAAAAAAAGCAGCTAATTAGCTGCTTTTTTAATGCTTATACCTAATGATGACTTAGGTATAAACGGTAACAATAATAGTTACGCGTTTTCTACTGCAGTGCGTGGGTCAACATATTCCATGTTGAACGCTTCAGCTACTTCTTTGTAAGTTACTTGGCCTTTAATTACGTTTAAGCCTTTTAAGAAGTGAGCGTCATCTAGTAGTGCCTTTTTGTAACCTTTGTTTGCAAGGTTAATAATGAACGGCAATGTTGCATTGTTAAGTGCAAACGTAGATGTACGTGGAACAGCACCAGGCATGTTAGCAACACAGTAGTGAACAACTTCATCAACGATGAAAGTAGGATCAGCGTGCGTAGTTGCTTTAGAGGTTGCAATACAACCACCTTGGTCAATCGCAACATCAACAATTGCAGCACCTGGCTTCATTGCTTTAATGTGTTCAGCAGTCACTAGCTTAGGTGCAGCAGCACCTGGGATAAGTACACCACCAATTACTAGGTCAGCTTCTAGTACGTGCTTTTCAAGCGCATCAGCTGTTGAGTAAATAGCTTTAACTTTGTTACCAAACTGTGCGTCTAGTGCACGTAGTACGTCGATGTTACGGTCAAGTACAACAACCTCAGCACCTAAGCCAACCGCCATTTGTGCAGCGCTACGACCAACCATGCCGCCACCAATAACAACAACTTTAGCTGGCTCAACACCTGGTACACCACCTAGTAACATACCACGACCGTGGTTTGCTTTTTCTAGCGCTTGTGCACCTGCTTGAATAGACATACGGCCCGCTACTTCACTCATTGGTGCCAATAGTGGTAAACCGCCGCGTGCATCAGTCACTGTTTCATAAGCAATACAGATTGCTTTACTTTTAACAAGGTCTTCAGTTTGTGGAAGATCCGGTGCAAGGTGAAGGTAAGTGAAAAGAATTTGGTCTTCACGTAACATTGCACGTTCAACAGCTTGTGGCTCTTTTACCTTGATGATCATTTCTGCTTTTGCAAAAACGTCAGCAGCTGTTTCTAAAATTTCAGCACCTGCTTGAACATAATCATCATCTGTAAAACCAATGCCCATACCAGCGTTAGTTTCAACAATCACTTGGTGACCGTGATTTACAAGTTCGCGAACACTCGCAGGAACCATACCTACACGGTACTCATGGTTTTTAATTTCTTTAGGTACACCAATAATCATAATTTTGCCTTGTTAGAACGGGATAAAAATTTTTCACTATTATATTCATGCTAGGGTAGTGTGTCTCACCTTTTTTTAAGGGCTTTGTAGTGTTAGTATCTGTTAAATCGATTTTATTAGAATAAAAAACTAAAAAGCTATGCATAACTTATTAGACCGTATTGATCGCAAGATTTTAGTCGAATTACAACTCGATGGCCGCCTGTCAAATGTTGAACTGGCCCGACGAGTTGGCCTAAGCGCCACGCCCTGTCTAGAGCGAGTGAAAAAGCTAGAGCGCGAAGGATATATTTTAGGCTACAAAGCGGTGGTTGATCCTGCCAAGCTTGGTCAAGGGCTTTCTGTGTATGTGGAAGTAACCATTACCAAAACATCGCCCGACGTATTTGAAGAGTTCAGTGCCGCTGTTAGAAAGCACGAAGAAATTATAGAATGTCATTTGGTTTCGGGTAATTTCGACTTTTTATTAAAAACCCGGGTTAACGATATGTCAGAATACCGAGGCGTGCTCGGTGATATATTATTAAAGCTGCCTAATGTGAGTGAAAGCCGCACCTATGTAGTCATGGAAGAAGTAAAAGGTGAAGAGGGCGTGGTTATCCGTCCTTTTGTTGCTTAATGACAGAGTAACAGCCTTTAATATACTTTTATTGTTGCAGCCAACTTTGCTTTTTTAATAAGTGTACGACTAAATAATAAAAACTTGTTCATAATCAGGCCATCATGGTTAAGATAAAGTGCATCAAAATACATTTCCTGCTAAGGTATTCTATTGCCAAGTGAGTGTAAAAAATAATAATGAGGGATAGGTAATTATGCGCCTAAACGGTGTACAAAGACTATTAGAAACGGGGCTCATCGTCAGCACCTTTGCAGCGGTATTTATTTTATGTGCTTTAATTAGTTTTCATCCTGCCGATCCTGCTTGGTCGCAAACGGGTGAATTTACCAACGTACATAATATTACGGGTACAGCGGGCGCGTGGGTGGCCGACATACTATTACTTACCTTTGGCTGGCTTGCCTATTTTGTGCCAGCGGCTATTCAGCTGCTAGGTTACTTGGTGTTTAAGCAGCCACACCGTATTTTACAACTCGATTACACCACACTTGGATTACGCATTATTGGTTTTGCGCTGTTTATTACCTCAGCCACCGCTATTAGCAGTATTAATTTTGATGATATTTATAATTTTTCATCCGGTGGGGTAGTGGGTGATGTGATTGCATCAGCCATGATGCCAGCGTTTAATTTTACCGGTACCTCTATTTTACTACTGTGTTTCTTTTTTGCAGGGTTAACCCTATTAACAGGTGTGTCGTGGGTACAATTTGTTGATTACTTAGGTGATTTAATTGTTAGGTTATACCGCTTTTTGGTGACCTATGCCCGAGGCTGGATGCAACGTGAACGCATTGCAGGTAAAGTACAAGACGAGCAACCTGATGCTTATTTTGAAGACGATACACGCCAACAAGAACCTGATCTTGCTAATAAAGTAGCAGACAAACCAAAAGCACTCGATAAACCAGCAACTAAGGTTAATGCCCCTCAAGACGACGAGTTTATGCCGTTTGACGAGCTTGACCAAATACTCGATCAAGAAATTAGCTTTAGCGCCATAGACGATGAACCGATGGACACCGAGGCAGCACTTAACGCGCTGGATCAAAGCCCTGTGGTTGAACCTGAAAAACCAGCAACAACCGTGGTTTCACCAGCAAGGCCAATTAACAAGCCAAAATCAGGGTTTCAACCGCCGCCAACTGCCAAAGAGAAGTTTGAACAATTATTAGAGCAAGAGCCACCTCCGGGGCCATTGCCGTCACTGGATTTACTCGACAGACCCGACAAAGCAAAAAACCCAATTTCGCAAGAAGAGCTCGATAGCGTATCACGCCTTGTAGAAACAAAACTACTCGATTTTAACGTGCAAGCCACTGTGGTTGGGGTTTACCCAGGGCCTGTTGTTACTCGTTTTGAGCTTGATTTAGCACCGGGTATTAAGGTGTCTAAAATTACAGGGCTGTCAAAAGATTTAGCGCGTTCACTTTCGGCAATTAGTGTGCGCGTGGTTGAAGTTATTCCTGGTAAAACCTATATAGGTATTGAGCTGCCTAATAAATACCGTGAAATTGTACGTTTATCAGAAGTCATAAACGCACCTAAGTTTGAGCAAAACCCATCGCCACTAACCATGGTGCTTGGTAAAGACATTGCAGGGCAACCTGTGTGTGCCGACTTAGGTAAAATGCCACATTTATTAGTGGCCGGTACAACCGGTTCAGGTAAGTCAGTGGGCGTTAATGTAATGATATTAAGCTTACTGTATAAATCGGGCCCTGAAGATGTTCGCATGATCATGATTGACCCGAAAATGCTTGAACTTTCAGTATACGAAGGTATTCCGCATTTATTGTGTGAAGTTGTGACCGACATGAAAGAAGCCGCTAACGCACTGCGTTGGTGTGTAGGTGAAATGGAACGCCGTTATAAGCTGATGTCGGCTTTAGGTGTACGTAACTTAAAAGGGTACAACCAAAAAGTAATGGAAGCCAAAGAAGCGGGCTACCCAATTATGGATCCATTATTTAAAGACACCGACGGCATGAAAGACGGCCCTGATGAGCTAGATAAATTACCTAGCATAGTGGTGGTTATTGACGAATTTGCCGACATGATGATGATTGTAGGTAAAAAAGTTGAAGAGTTAATTGCCCGTATAGCGCAAAAAGCGCGTGCTGCGGGTATTCACTTAATTTTGGCAACGCAGCGTCCGTCGGTTGATGTAATAACCGGTTTAATTAAAGCGAATATACCTACACGTATGGCGTTTCAGGTATCAAGTAAAATAGACTCGCGCACCATACTTGATCAACAAGGCGCAGAAAATTTATTAGGCATGGGTGACATGCTTTATTTACCGCCAGGTACCAGTGTACCTGAGCGTGTGCATGGCGCGTTTGTAGACGACCATGAAGTACATGCTGTGGTAAACGATTGGAAAGCCCGTGCTAAACCAAATTACATAGACGAGATTTTAAATGGCGATGCCACGGAAGATATTCTATTACCAGGGGAAGCCAGTGAAAATGGCGATGAAGAGTCAGATCCGTTATACGACGAAGCGGTCGCCTTTGTAATAGAAACCGGTAAAGTGTCGGTATCATCAGTGCAACGTAAATTACGTGTAGGCTATAACCGTGCTGCACGATTAGTAGAACAAATGGAAACATCAGGTATCGTGAGTGCACCAGGACACAACGGCGCGCGCGATGTATTAGTACCTAATGGAGCAAATTAATGAAAAAATTAAGTAGTTTATTATTGGTATTGGGCAGTTTAGTGGCGATGCCAAGCTTTGCTGACGACAGCCAAGCATTACAAGATAAGTTATCGACCTTAAAAAGCTTTAAAGCACAATTTAAACAGAACGTAACCGACGGTGAAGGCCAACTGGTAATGCAAGGTCAAGGCAATATTGCGTTGCAACAGCCATTAATGATCCGCTGGCAGCAAACTAACCCAGACGACACTTTATTTGTATCAAACGGCGATAAAACCTATTACTTTGATAGCTTTGCTGAGCAAGTAACCATTATGAAAACCAGCGGTTTAATTGACTCAACGCCGTTTATATTGCTCACCTCTAAAGACCCTGCGCAATGGGAAAAATACAGCGTGATCGCTACTGACTTAGGCTTTAGCATTACCCCAAATAAAGGCGTAGAAAGCCAAGTAGAGCAGCTTGATATTACTTTTGCTGATAACGAGCAAGGGCTTGCAAAACTGGTAGTTAAAGATAACTCAGGCCAGCTGTCTGCGTTTACATTTAGCAATGCACAGGTTAATACTGAGCTTGATAAAACAACTTTTGAATTTACCCCGCCAGCGGGTGTAGAAATAGACGATCAGAGTAACGGTGAGTAATTTAGGATTTAACTTTGGGCCCGATGTGCGCCCACTCGCTGCGCGTATGCGCCCTTTATCGCTTAACGATTACATAGGGCAGCAACATTTACTCAGCGCTGATAAACCTCTTCATCAAGCTATTGTTGCAGGGCGTTGCCATAGTTTAATTTTATGGGGGCCGCCGGGGGTAGGTAAAACTACGCTAGCGCAAATTATTGCCAACCATGCCGACGCTGAACTAATTCAAATGTCGGCAGTAACGGCGGGCGTAAAAGATATTCGCGATAGCGTAACCCAAGCGCGCGATAACTTACAAAGCCGTGGTCAGCGCACTTTGATGTTTGTTGATGAAGTACACCGCTTTAATAAATCTCAGCAAGACGCCTTTTTACCCCACATTGAAGATGGCACTTTTATATTTGTAGGCGCCACCACCGAAAACCCCTCGTTTGCACTTAACAATGCGATTTTGTCTCGTGCAAGGGTGTATGTTTTAAAATCCTTGCAGGAAAGCGATTTATACACGGTAATAGAGCGTGCACTTAAACAAGATGAGCAATTAAGCCAAAAACACATCGTGATTGCAGATAACGCCAAACAGGCGCTATGCCAAGCAAGTGGTGGCGATGCTCGTAAAGTGCTTAATTTACTCGAGCAAGCAGTCGATTTAACCACTGAGCAAAACGGCAAGTACAACGTAGACGAACAGGTACTCAGCCAAGTACTGCCCACGCATTTAGCCAAATACGATAAAGGCGGCGATGAATTTTACGATTTAATTTCGGCGTTTCATAAATCAGTTCGAGGCAGTTCACCCGATGGTGCGCTTTACTGGTACTGCCGTATTTTAGCCGGTGGCGGCGACCCACTGTATGTTGCAAGGCGCTTATTAGCGATTGCCACCGAAGACATTGGCAATGCCGATCCGCGGGCTATGGAAGTGGCTTTAAACGCATGGGATATTTTTCAGCGTGTTGGCCCCAGTGAAGGCGAGCGTGCAATTGCACAGGCAACCTTATATTTAGCCAGCGCACCTAAAAGTAATGCGGTTTATATGGCGTTTAACCAAGCTAAAGATGATGCTAAAAATCAGCCAAGCTACCCTGTACCAGAGCATTTACGTAATGCCCCCACTAATTTAATGAAAGACTTAGGTTATGGCGCAGAGTATCGTTATGCGCATAATGAAGAAGGCGCATTTGCTGCTGGCGAAAAATACCTACCGCCAGAAATGGATGGCAAACAATACTACCAGCCAAGTGATCGTGGACTTGAGCAAAAAATTAAACAAAAGCTCGATTATTTAAAAGAGCGCGACGCGCAAAGCCCAGTAAAACGTTATGAGCATTATTAAACTTTACATGATGATAGCCCTTGGCGGAGCCTCAGGAGCCTGTTTACGGTTTTTTATTAGCGAAACCATGCTAAAACTCCTCGGTAGGGGATTCCCTTTTGGTACGTTGACGGTTAATATTCTGGGTTCATTGTTGATGGGCATTTTATACGGTTTAATAGATAAACAAGTTATTGCCGTCAGTCCTGCTAAAACCCTCATCGGAATTGGCTTTTTAGGTGCGTTAACCACCTTTTCAACATTCTCAATGGATTCGTTGTTGTTATTACAACAAGGTCACTTTATTAAAATGGCCCTCAATATCATCTTAAACGTGATGGTGTGTATTTTTATGGCTTGGCTGGGCCTTCAGCTAGTAATGCAAAAAGGTTAAAAAACTAACATGTTAGATTCTAAATATTTACGTCAAGATGTCGAACAAACTGCAGCACGTTTAGCCGCACGTGGTTATGAGCTAGATGTAGCGGTAGTGACTGAACTTGAAGAAAAACGCAAAACATTACAAGTAAAAACGCAAGAACTTCAAAGTCAACGTAACGCCAGTGCTAAAGCCATTGGCCAAGCAAAAGCAAAAGGCGAAGACGCACAACCATTGCTAGACGCAGTTGCTAACTTAGGCAGCGAGTTAGACGCGGCTAAAGCTGAGCAAGACGAAGTGTTAGAAGCAATTAAACAAATTGCCTTAGCAATTCCAAACTTACCGGACGAGTCGGTACCAGAAGGCGCTGACGAAGACGACAACGTAGAAATTTTAACGTGGGGCACCCCTAAAAAGTACGATTTTGAAGTTAAAGACCACGTTGATGTAGGGCAAGACCTAAACGGCCTAGACTTTGAAATGGGCGTTAAAATTAGTGGCGCACGTTTTACCGTAATGCGCGGCCAAGTAGCACGTATGCACCGTGCACTTACCCAATACATGCTAGACACCCACACAGATAAAAACGGCTACACAGAAATGTATGTACCGTACTTAGTGAATAGCGCAAGCCTTTACGGCACCAGCCAATTACCTAAGTTTGCGGGCGATTTATTCCACACGTTAGGCCTAGTGAACGATGATGGCGAGCAGCAAGCTGGCTTTAGCCTTATTCCTACGGCAGAAGTACCGCTTACAAACAGCGCCCGTGATGAAATTTACGAAGAAAGCGATTTACCAATTCGCTTAACAGCGCACACGCCATGTTTTAGAAGTGAAGCAGGCAGCTACGGTCGCGATACACGCGGTTTAATCCGTCAGCACCAGTTTGATAAAGTAGAGCTTGTACAGCTTGTAAAACCAGAAGATTCAATGCAAGCACTCGAAGAGCTAACAGGCCATGCTGAGCAAATTTTACAAGCGCTAGAATTGCCATACCGTAAAGTGATTTTATGTATGGGCGACATGGGCTTTGGCGCAGCTAAAACATACGATTTAGAAGTATGGTTACCAGCACAAGATACCTACCGTGAAATTTCATCATGTTCAAACATGGTTGATTTCCAAGCACGCCGTATGCAAGCACGTTTTCGTCGTGAAGGCGCTAAAAAACCAGAGCTTTTACACACACTAAACGGCTCAGGTTTAGCAGTTGGCCGTACGCTTGTAGCAATACTAGAAAACTACCAACAAGCCGACGGTTCAGTAGTCGTGCCAGAAGTATTACGCCCATACATGGGTGGACTTGAAGTGATTGGTAAAGCTTAAAGTACTAGCTGTCAGTTTTTAGCTATAAGCTTTAGAAAGCCGCTGTTTTAACGAACAGCGGCTTTTTCACATATAATTAAAGAAAGAAATTACAATA
>NZ_JBQKUL010000050.1:0-29285 GCF_054968565.1 Pseudoalteromonas sp. G5_S1_54_S4
AGGTAGTAAGTCGATATGCAAGATTTAGTATACAAATATGGACAAAGAGTTATTTCTTTTCTGATCGTTATTACATTGCTCGTTAATTGGGAAATGTTTTCAATTATAGGGGCGGCTGGATTGACGCTTGCAAATAACTTGCTGATAGTTATATGGATTATTCTTTTATTTACTTCTGCCATAGGGTTATATCTAAAGACAAACTGGGGATTCTTTTTCTTTTATCCTGGGGTATTACTGACAACAATTGGTTTCTCTATCCCTCTTATTCCTTTTGTTATTAGTGTTTTTGCATTTGAGTTGAGGCCTTGGATAATGATCGGCATAAACTCGATGCTTTTAATGTTTGCTTTATGGACACATTGGTTAAAGCATGTAATTAATAAACCACCAAAACAAGTACACTAGATTTAATAAAATATTTTTAGTTGCGCTGCAATCTTCATATGACTAAATATCAGAATCTAACCACAGTTAAATAGCAACCCATTTTTAGTTTAAAATAAACTGTTGACATAATATGTCGTGGTGGTTACTTTTAATACATAATATTAAAAGGAAAACTAAAATGGAAATTTGGAATTTATTTACTGCTTTTATTGTACAATCAATCACCTTTTTTACTCAAGAGGTTGGCGTAAGCCAAGCGGCTGCTATTATTTTGTTTACCGTTATTGGACGATTAGTTTTAATGCCGATTAACCTTGTCGCTATGGCTAATATGGTTAGAAATAAAAAAGCAATTGCCGCACTAAAACCTGAGCTAGATAGCATAAAAAGCAACCATAAAGACCAGCCCAGTGAAATCGCAAAATTAACTATGGCGTTGTATAAAAAGCACAATATTAAGTTTATCGATAAAAAAAGTGTGATTAATATGGCAAGCCAAGGTGTATTTGGCCTTGGAACTTTTCAGGCTCTGCAACAAATTGTATTTAATAGTAAGTTTGCTTGGATTGCCAGTATTGCGAAGCCTGATATTGCGCTTTCGTTATTAGTGGGGGCTATTACATATTTATCTATGATGATGATGCCAGGTAGCGCAGAGCAAACCAGCACCTTATTGTTCCTAGTTCCTGCAATTATTTGTGTGGTTACTCTCGTTAATTTTCCTTCTGCAATTGCTTTGTACTGGGCTACATCCAGTAGTACTAGCTTGTTGCAGTCATTATTAGTAAATAAATATTTTAAAAACCAGCAAACACAACAAGTTTTGTAAAGGTCACTAAACAAAGGAATGACAATAATGAATATGTGTTATCAACCCACAGCTGATTTAATGGCTTCTTCACAGTTAACCTATACCAATATGCGTGGATATTATGAGCATTATGGCGTTGATTGGCAGCAACTTAAAATATGTGAGCAAATTTCAGACCTTGAAAATTGGGATGTTTTGTTAAATGGCGATGTAGTGGGTGCAATGCGCTTGGCTTTTGATGATGAGGGTTGTTACATACGTGACCTACAAGTAGATGCTGCGTTTCAAAATATGGGTATTGGTGCAGCAGTAATTAATGAGGGGGCTCGTTTAGCTGTGCTCCAAGGTGCTATGCAACTTAGGCTTCGGGTTTTTAAAATAAGCCCTGCGCACAAGCTTTACACACGTTCAGGTTTCAACATAGATAAAGAAGACGACAGATTTTATTATATGTCTAAAAGCTTAGTTTAATGAGCGTGACTTTTATTTTAAAAAATTAATGTTGCTCAGTCACTGTAGATTAATATTCGCTCATTCAAACTGCTATCCCGACAATTTAATAAAATAGTTATGGATAGATTATGCGCTTTTTTTCAAACAAAACAGCCACATTGAGTGTTTGCTTTTTATTGCTTGGCACGGGTTTTATGCTGATAGAAAACAGTGTGTATCAATATGTTGATCATAATGGTGTTCTACATGAAAGCGTGTTTATGCCCTTGAGCATACTGTGTTTTGCTTTGGGAGTTCTTTTTGTGGTTAGTTTGTTAGCCCGAAAAGTATTCGGGCTATTTAAAAGTGCTAGGGCAGGTGGACATTAAAAGCTGCTGTTATTACTCATTATTTAAATTAGCGGGTTCTAATAAATTAAATGTTGGTAAGCGCCACTTAAAGCGTACCGATGCCATTCGAATTAAATAGCCTACTACTAAACTTGCAACCACGCTGATATTGTCATCAATGTTGTAGTGGTGTAGCGCTAAGTATAAACACGCGACTATAAGCGTTACGCTTGCGTAAAGTTCATGATGAAGTACTAATGGTGCTTGGCGACAAATTAAATCTCGTAATAATCCACCAAATACACCGGTTACTATAGCTGCGACCACACAAATTCCATAGTGCAAACCCATATTAAGTCCAACTTGGCAGCCAATAATACTAAACGCAGCAAGCCCTAGTGCATCTAGGCGCATAAATATGCCTTTAAATTTAACCACCCATTTTGCCAACCAAGTGGTAACAATACCGGCTAGGCAAGTGATCAGTAAATATTCTGGGTGTTTTACCCAAGTCAGTGGGTAGTTACCTAATAAAATATCTCGCACGCTACCACCACCAATAGCTGTGGCACTGGCTACTAACATAACACCAAACCAATCCATGTTTCTGCGCCCAGCGCTAAGAGCACCGGTCATGGCTTCTGCTGTAATACCTATAATATAAACGATGGTTAATAGCATGAGATGATCGCTTGAAATTTTAACAATAAAATAAAAACAGGATTGTAGTGATAAAAGCATGCATTGACGAGTGAAAAATTACATTAAAAACAGCCACTTTCAGATTAAAAAAACTAATGTGATAGCGAGGTGTGAATAGCCTGTTAATGTTACGAAAGCACCAGCTATAGTATTGAAAGCAAAAAGGACAAATGACCGTAAAAATGCAATAAAGCCTGAATTAATTTAAGGTAAAAGAGCGCTGTTGTCTTTAATTTTGTTGCTTCTTAAAAGTGGTTTTACTGAATAAATTAGCTTGAGCCACGTGCAATTAAACGCGGTGGTAGTAGGGTGCTTTGCACTTGCTCACCCCTAATGAGCTTTAATAGGTTTTCAACCAACATTTGCCCAGCAATAGTGGTATTTTGCTCTATGGTTGTCAGCGGCGGATTAATGTAACTGGCAATAGATATATTATCAAAGCCTATCACGGCTACATCTTTTGGTACGTTAATATTGGCTTCTTTTAATGCCCGTATTGCGCCTATTGCTATAAGGTCGCTGGCAGCAAAAAGTGCATTAAAGGTAATGTTATTAGCAATTAATGAACGAGTGGCATGATAGCCAGATTCTTCGGTAGAGATAGCATTGGCAATTTTACGCTCATTAAGTGTAATGCCATTTTGTTGTAACGCGTCTTTAAAGCCATTAAAGCGGGCAAAAAATTCGGGGCTATGATCAGAGGCATCGCCTATAAACGCGCAGTCTTTTCGGCTATGTGCCAATAAATGCTCAGCGGCGAGTTTACCGCCGCCATAATTATCGCAACTTATGGTTAAATCAGGGCGGTTATCAACACTTGCTCCCCAGCAAACAAATTTGGTGTTTTGTTCAAGTAAGGTGTTAAATTTAGGCTGAAAATCTATGTAGTCGCCATAACCTAATAAAATGATGCCATCTGCACGGTGACTGTCTTCGTAATCTGCCTGCCAATCAGCACTGGCCGATTGAAATGACACGAGTAAATCGTAACCCTCTTTAGCGCAAGCGCGAGTAATACTGCCCAGCATGGCTAAAAAAAATGGATTGATTTGCGATTCATCTGAGGTCGGATCTTCAAACAACAATAATGCTAGGGTGCTACTTTGTTGAGTGCGCAGGTTACTGGCGTTTTTATCCACTTTGTAATTAAGCTTTTTGGCAATGTCATGAACCCGCCTTCGGGTTTCATCATTTACCAAGGGACTATTTCGTAAAGCACGAGAAACTGTAGATTGAGACACCCCAGCATAGTGGGCTATATCAAATGAGGTGGCTTTACCTTTCATCACGATTACTTATTTAAGAGGACAATAAGGGGCTATTCTCGTTTATTAGTGATTTTTTTCAAGCTTATTTGTCAATAAAGGCATTTTTTTATTGATTTTTTCATGACACCGGTGTCACAATAAGGGCGTTTTATCATTTTGTTGTCAAAACGTATTAGCTACCTTTATTATTAAAGGTAGCATTTTTTTACAGTGATAGCTGCTTTGAGGTGATAGCTCAAAGTAAATAAGTATCAATGATACCCCATTAAAATAATAAGTACTCATTACTTAAACAAAAGAGATAACACTATGGGTTTACACTCTAGCACACACTTTGATCCTATTCTGGTTGCCGATATTGGCGGCACAAATGCTCGCTTTGCGTTGATCACGGGGTTTGATGAATCAAGTAATCAATTTACCATTGAGCATAATCACACCTTTCCCAGTGCTAATTATGGATCGCTCGAAAGTGCTACCGAGTACTACTTATCAACAGTGTCTCATATAACCCCTAAACGTGCATGCCTTGCAGTCGCAGGCCCTATAAATGCAGGGCAAGTTCATTTAACCAATTTAGGTTGGCACTTTAGCGTTAATGATTTTAAGCACCACTTTGACCTTGCTCAATTAAGCGTAATAAATGACTTTGCTGCATTTGCCTACGCAGCACCGTATTTAGACCCTTCTCAAAACGTAACCGTTAAACCTGGCCAAGCAGACGACACAGCAAATATTGGTGTAATGGGCCCAGGTACAGGCTTTGGTGCAGCGTGTTTAGTAAGAACTGCACATTCGTGTGCGGTAATGAGTTCAGAAGGTGGTCATATTTCTCTAGCGGCGGTAAATGAACTTGACGCTCAGCTTATTCAAGCACTTAAGAAAGACCACCCTCATGTATCGGTAGAAACGGTGTTTTCTGGCCCAGGCATTGCTCATTTGTACAAAGCAATGGCTGCAGTTAAAGGGGTGGCTGCAAAGAATTTAGACGCTGCACAAATTAGTAGCTTAGCCAACAGCGGTGAATGTGAAGTATGTGAGGCAACGCTTAATCAGTTTTGTGATTGGATTGGCAGTGTAGCAGGCGACTTAGCGCTTGCTTATGGTGCTCTTGGTGGCCTTTATATTGGCGGTGGCATATTACCAAGAATGCAGGCTCGTTTACTGGAAAGCCGCTTCATTGAGCGCTTTTCACAAAAGGGCATAATGTCGCAATATACAGGTCAAATTCCGGTCACATTAGTAACACAAGACAACATTCCTTTAATTGGTGCTGCCGCGTGTTTGCATACGAGTCAACAGGTTTAATTACGTTGCATACATTTGGAAATAAATAGATGAAAAAAGTCACTATAAATAGCGTTGCTAGTTATGCCGGTGTATCTAAAAAAACGGTATCGCGCGTACTGAATAACGAACCAAATGTGAGCGCGGCTACCCGCGAGAAAGTATTAGCGGTATTTAAAGAGCTTGATTACACACCTAATCCTATAGCTCGAGGGCTTGCACAAAACCGTAGTTTTATTATTGGTTGTTTATACGATAACCCAAGTAAAAGTTATATTACTCGAGTGCAAACAGGCGCATTAGCTGCTTGCCAAGAAAACAACTATAACTTGCTGATTCACCCTTGTGAGCTCAGAGGTGATGCACTTATTAATAATATAGAGCAGCTATTACAGTCATCACGCCTTGATGGTTTAGTACTTACGCCACCATTTTGTGATTTTTCAGAACTGGTTGACTTTTTAAAGTCGAAAAAGATTCCTTATGCTCGAGTGGCTTCTGCTATTTTAGAAGATGACTCTATTTCTGTTACCAGTAATGACGAGCAGGGCGCATTTGAAATTACCGAACATTTAATAAACCTAGGGCATACGTCTATCGCGTTTATTAAAGGTCACCCAGATCACAGTGCTACACAGCAGCGTTTTAAAGGCTACAGGCGCGCATTAGCAAGCCATGGTATTGAATTTAATGAACGCTTAGTTGAAGAGGGTAACTTTAGTTATCACTCAGGGGTAGACAGTGCGCGTAGTATTTTAGATTTATCGCCACGACCTACTGCTGTATTTGCATCGAATGATTACATGGCAGCCGCCGTGCTTAAATTAGCCACACAGCGTAACTTGCGTGTACCAGATGATATTTCTATCGCTGGGTTTGATAATGCACCAATAGCGCGTCATATTTGGCCTGGGCTAACGACTATAGCTCAACCCGTAGAAGAAATGACCAAACAAGCTGTTACCCAGTTAATTACCCATATTATTGAGCCGCAAGAGTCGCCTTATAAGGTGATTTTAGAAGCAAAATTAATCACGCGAGAGTCAACCGCAGCCGTAAAATAAAACCGCTTTTTCACAGTAGCCCGAGTATGAGTGACGCTTACTCGGGCTTTTTTTATCTGCATTTTTAACCTTCATTAGTTGCCGCTAATATTTCACTAAAAATTCACGTTTATTTATTGCACATGTTAAAAAAAATGACTATTTTTATTACTCAGGGTTGACACCGGTGTCATTGTCGTGCGTTAATACCCTGACACCGGTGTCAGGGTTGTTGTGAGAGGCTCCCTGGTAGCGTACCTTTGAACGGGTAAGTCAAAGATGCTCAGTACAGTTATTTTCGTGGAGTCTATAATTGTTACTGAGCCTTTATCCTCTAACGAATAGAGATGAGTAAAATTATGTTGCACCCTCGAATTCAAGAAGTCACAGAACGCGTTATTGAGCGCAGTAAACAAACCCGTCAAGCCTATTTAGATCGTATTTCGCACGCAAAAAAACAAACAAGAGTTCGTGCTGGTTTAGGCTGTGGCAATATTGCACATGTTATGGCTGCGTGCAGCAGCGATGACAAAGCGCGTTTAAAAGCAGATGAGGTGCCAAACCTTGCAATTATCAATTCATATAACGACATGTTATCTGCACATGTGCCTTACAAAGAATACCCCGATTTAATTAAAAGCATTGCCACTAAATTTGACGCCACCGCGCAAGTTGCTGGCGGTGTACCTGCGATGTGTGATGGTGTTACGCAAGGGCGTGATGGCATGGAGCTATCGCTTTTTTCTCGTGACGTTATTGCTATGTCTACTGCGGTTTCGTTATCGCATGACGTGTTTGATGGTGTGTTTTGTTTAGGCGTATGTGACAAAATCGTCCCAGGCCTATTAATTGGTGCTTTATCATTTGGTCACTTACCTGTGTATTTTTTACCAGCAGGGCCAATGCAATCAGGTATTCCAAACAAAGACAAAGCACGTGTTCGTCAAAAGTTTGCACAAGGACTGGTATCTCGTGAAGAGCTACTAGAAGCTGAAAGCGCTTCTTACCACAGTGCGGGTACCTGTACGTTTTATGGTACCGCTAACTCAAATCAAATGCTGATGGAAATAATGGGCTTACACTTACCAGGTAGCTCGTTTATAAACCCATACACAGAATTGCGTGATGGCTTAACCGGTAATGCGGTTGAAACCATGCTTAAGCAGTTTACTGAAAACAAAGATGGCCCGTGTTTAGCGGATGTGATCAGCGAAAAAACCATTATTAACGGCTTAGTTGGCTTGTTATCAACAGGTGGCTCAACCAATCATGCAATCCATATTGTGGCGATTGCTAAAGCGGCCGGTATTCAAGTTACATGGAAAGACATGTCTGATTTATCAGCGGTTGTTCCCTTACTGACGCGTATTTATCCAAATGGCTCAGCAGATGTTAATCACTTTCAAGCAGCCGGCGGAATGGGCTTCTTAATGCGTGAATTAGCAGGTGCTGGTTACCTTCATACAGACGTAACCACTATTTTAGGCGAAGGCCTTGCACCTTACATGTGTGAGCCACTGCTTGATAAAGATGATAACTTAATTATGAGTGATGCCAATGGCCCAAGTAAAGTTAAATGGGTCGCGTGTCCAGAAAACTCACATGATGAAGAAGTACTTCGCCCTGTAAATAATCCATTTAGTAAGCAAGGTGGTTTACAGCTACTAACGGGTAACTTAGGTAAAGCGGTTATTAAAGTTTCTGCGGTTGCAGAGTCTCATCAAGTGGTGTCGGCACCGGCTAAAGTATTTAGCTCACAAGGTGAGTTACAAGATGCCTACAGCCGTGGCGAACTTAACCAAGATTTTATTGCTGTACTTAAAGAGCAAGGGCCAAAAGCCAAAGGCATGCCTGAGCTTCATAAGCTCACACCGGTAATGGCAACATTACAAGATCAGGGCTTTAAAGTGGCTATTGTTACCGACGGTCGTATGTCGGGCGCATCAGGCAAAGTACCAGCGGCAATCCATTTAGCACCTGAAGCGGTTGAAGGTGGGATTATTGCTAAAATTCATGAAGGCGATATTGTTACTCTAGATGCGCCAAATGGTATTTTAAAACTGCATGTTAGCGATGAAGAACTTGCACAGCGAGAGCCGCAAATTAGCCAAGCAAGCCAAACATTTGGTACAGGTCGTGAATTATTTACTGGATTTAGAAACATAGTAAGCAGTGCCGATTTAGGTGCAAGTGCTTTTGGACTTGAATAATAATTAGCCATATTGGGTAATGAGGAACAAGTAATGAGTATTGAAAAAATCTTAGCATCGGCACCGGTAGTGCCAGTGGTGGTAATCGAAAAATTAGAAGATGCAGCACCACTTGCAAGAGCGTTATATAACGGTGGCCTAAAAGCACTTGAAATTACACTGCGTACACCCATTGCAGCTGAGGCTGTAAAACTAATGAAAGCAGAAGTGCCCGAAGCTTATGTTGGTACAGGTACTGTGGTTGATAAAGCAAGCTTTAACGCATCAGTAGAAGCGGGTGCTGACTTTATGGTGAGCCCAGGTGTTAGCGATGAGTTATTAGCGCTGGCAAAAGAGTCAAGTATTCCTTTTTTACCCGGTGCAGCGACCCCAAGCGAAGTGATGAACTTAGCTGCTCATGGTTTTAAGTTCTTAAAGTTTTTTCCTGCAGAAGCTGCAGGCGGTGCTGCCATGCTTAAATCTATTGGCGGCCCATTACCTGATATTACTTTTTGTCCAACCGGTGGCATTAGTTTAGCAACCGCACCTGATTACTTAGCACTTAACAATGTTATTTGTGTAGGTGGTACATGGATGTTAGATAAGCAACTTATTGAAAATAAAGACTGGCAAGCTATTGAAACGCTTGCTCGCCAAGCATGTGAAGTTAATAGGAGTCAAAAATGATTAAGGTAGCAATTAATGGCTACGGCCGAATTGGCCGTAATGTATTACGTGCACTGTATGAATCAGCGCAAAATAATGAAATTAAAATTGTGGCTATTAACGATTTAGCCCCAGCCAATGTAAATGCTCATCTGACTCAGTTTGACTCAGTGCATGGTCGTTTTTCACAGCAAGTAACGCTTAAAGACAACACCATGTTAATTGGCGATGATGTGATCACGCTAACGCAAGAGCGTGACCCTGCTAATTTACCGTGGAAAGAACTAAACGTTGATATCGTACTTGAATGTACGGGGTTATTTACTTCTCGCGAAGCAGCTAATAAGCATATTGAAGCGGGCGCGAAAAAAGTAGTGGTATCGGCTCCTGGTACAGATATGGATGCAACGGTAGTTCATGGTGTAAACAGCGATGTAATTAATGCCGATAGCAACATTATTTCTAATGCTTCATGTACAACCAATTGTTTAGCGCCTGTTGCTAAAGCAATTAACGATACAGTAGGAATTGAACAAGGTAGCATGACTACTATTCATGCTTACACCAACGATCAAAATTTATCTGACGTATACCACCCAGATTTATACCGCGCGCGCAGTGCAACTCAATCTATGATCCCAACTAAAACGGGCGCTGCAAAAGCGGTTGGTTTAGTATTGCCTGAGCTGGCAGGTAAATTAGATGGCATGGCGGTACGTGTACCTACAATTAATGTGTCGTTAGTTGATTTAACGTTTATTGCTAAACGTGACACAAGCATTGAAGAAATTAACCAAGTGGTTAAAGCAGCCTCAGAAGGGCCAATGAAAGGTATTTTAGAGTACAACGAGCTGCCGCTTGTTTCTATCGACTTTAATCATAATCCAGCCTCATCTATTTTTGATGCAACGCAAACACGTGCTGATGGTAAATTAGTTAAAGTAATGGCGTGGTACGACAACGAATGGGGTTTCTCAAACCGCATGTTAGATCAAGTTAAAGCGCTGGGTGCCTATTTATAAATTTTCCGTGTAGTTAATTTAGCTTTATCCAGCCAAGCCACGCATTGCGTGGCTTTTTTGTGTTTTAGTTAGCCCAAAATTTGCTAGAATATGCGCACTAGAATAGGGACTGCATATTATATTAAGGAAAATAATGCTAAAACACGCCACTAAAAAAATATTTCGCACCAGTCAGTTGCAAATTGGTGAGGGTAATATCAGCGGTTATATTGCTTGCTTTTTGGCGATATTAAGTTGCTTGGGAGTGCTTGCATTCCACTTCCCTGAATATTTAACGACTCCAGAATTGCGTAAAAGTTATAGCGTCGAGTTTTTACGTCAACTTATGTTTGTTGCCCTTATTATTTCAGGAAGCCTGGGTTTACTTAATTTTGTACGAAATACCAATAAGCGCTTGGGGGCGACTGCGTGGTTTTTTATTGTACTAGCAATTGGCTTTGGCGGCCCGAATGTTGAAGTGAATGACTTTGCCGATAACACCCCATATATTGGCTTAGATTGGTTTATATTAGACTTATTAGGCTCAACCTTAATTTTTATTTTAATTGAAAAACTGCTTCCGCATCGAAAAGAGCAAAAAATACTGCGTAGTGAATGGCGCGGGGATTTAAACCATTTCTTTGTCAATCATCTAATAGTGGGCTTTGTATTACTGGTTACTAATCATTTTGTGCATTATGGTTTTGGTTGGGCGGTGTCGAGCACATTACAAGGTTACATAGCGCAAATGCCGTTTGTACTGCAGCTATTTTTAATTATTTTGGTGGCTGATTTAATGCAGTATTGGACACATCGTGCGTATCACGAAGTCCCCTTTTTATGGCGATTTCATGGTGTGCACCACAGTGCCAAAGAAATGGATTGGCTCGCAGGCTCTCGTCAGCATATTTTAGAAATACTGGTTACCCGTAGTTTAGTGTTAACGCCTATATTTGTGCTGGGTTTTTCACAGCAAATTATTAGTTTGTACGTGATTATTGTAGGCTTTCAAGCGGTATTTAATCACGCCAACGTAAATGTAAAATTTGGGTGGTTAAAGTATTTTATGGTTACACCGCAGTTTCATCATTGGCATCACGCATCCGATAAAGCCGCAATTGATAGAAATTATGCAGCCCATTTTTCGTTTTTAGATTACTTGTTTGGTACTGCAGTAAAAGGGCAAGCAGAGTGGCCTAAAGAATATGGGGTTGTGGGTGATTACATGCCTGTAGGTATGCTAAAGCAACAAATTTACCCGTTTAAAAAACAAAAATAGTGTTCAATTTTAGCTTGCGGCCATAATATTAATGGCCGCATAACCACTATAAAAAGTCAGCTAATGCGCTAAGTGTTGGCCGCTGTGCGATATTTTCGCTCATGCATTGCTGCGCAATATGTTTTAAGTGCATGACTTCAGCGCTTTGCTCTTGGCAGGTTGTGAGTAAATCCTCGATTAAACACCCTAAAGCACGCACTTCTATTAACTGCATTTGTTGACGTTGATAGTCACTGAGCATAGTAAGATCAGTGGCCGCGCCAAAGTCCCCAAACAGCACACGCGCGTGCGGGTCAACCATGGTATTGTGCGCATATATATCACCATGGCTTATATTGTGCTGGTGCAAGTGGGCCACAGTGCTAACCATTTGTTGCGCTATGGCATAAATTGCGTGGGTAGAGTAGTGGCAATCGCTTTCAAATGTATCTCGAGTACAGGTATCAAGGCTCGGCGGTAAACCAAGATTTGTAAAGCTTGTATCAATTAACTCCATCACTAAACCAAGCTGTTGCTGTTGTTCAATGTAAGCCAGTACTTTAATTAAGTTTGGATGCTCAAGCGCTTGCAAGCAGCAATTAACTTCATCCAGCGGATAACCATCGCTTGTAATAGTCCCTTTAAATAACTTAACAGCAACCGGCTCTTTATTCGTTGAATAAGCAAGATGGATAATCCCTGATGCGCCTTGGCCTATTACTTTACTGAGCGAGTAGTCACTCAGTGGTTTATTGGCTAAATTTGATTGGGTAAGGCACTGTGATTTATTAAAGCAATTACCTGCAAATGCAAGCCAAGTCAGCTTTGGTAGTTCAAATAGCCAATCATCAATTTGAGTTAGCTGATTTGCAGAGAGCCTAATTAGTTCTAGGTTATGGCAGTTTGCCATGCTTATTGGTAGCTCACTGAGCTGATTACCTGCCAATGCCAGCTTTTTAAGCGCAGTGTATTGGCCAAATGTTGCAGGCAGCTTAGCTATTTTATTATCTGTAAGAATAAGCCATTCAATCGTTTTAGGTAGGCAGTGATCTGCAAATTCAGTGATGTGATTACCTTTAAATGCAACCATTGTCAAAGCAGGACACTTAGCAAGTATTTTAGGTATATGTTTAAACTGATTAAACGATAAAAACAGTCGTTTTAATTTTGTTAAGCAGGCAAATTCATCAGGTAAATCAGATAAATTGTTATTAGATAAATCCAAGACTTCGAGGGTATCCGCGAGGGTAAAAATTTCCTCTGGAAAGTCGCTTAGCGCTTCAACTAATTGTAGGTGTTTAGCACCAAGTAATTGGCCGCTGCGAAGTTGTGAAAGGGTATTCAAAATTAATAATCCATTTTAAAATCAACAAAAAGGCCAACTAAGTTGGCCTTTAAACACGATTAAGCTTTAATGTTTAAAATTGTGCGTTGTGGTACACGTTTTGTACGTCATCACAATCTTCAAGCATGGCTAAAAAGCGTTCCATCACTTCTACATCTTCGCCTTCAATAGGGGCTTCTACTTGGGGTACAAAGGCAATTAAGTCTTCGTCAAATTCTGTCACACCCATTTCTTCAAGTGCGGTACGCGTATTGTTGTATTCAGTGTGTGGAGCAAACACGGTCACTTTACCGTTTTCTACTTCTACATCGGTTACATCAACGTCAGCCATCATTAGCGCTTCAAGTACGGTTTCATCATCGTCACCGTCAAATACAAAAATAGCAAGGTGATCAAATAAGTGTGATACCGAGTTTTGTGCGCCAATTTTAGCGTTTGCTTTAGTAAAACACACACGTACATCAGCAAAGGTACGTTTGTTGTTGTCGGTTAAACAGTCAACAATAATCATGCAATTACCTGGGCCGTAACCTTCGTAGCGCGTAGCTGCATAGTCTTCACCGCCGCCGCCTTTAGCTTTATCAATGGCGCGTTCAATTACGTGAGCCGGTACTTGGTCTTTTTTAGCACGTTCAATTAAACGACGCAGTGCTAGGTTACCGTCTGGATCAACACCGCCATTTTTAGCACAAATATAAATTTCTTTACCGTATTTTGAATAAACTTTAGTTTTAGCACCCGCAGTTTTAGCCATTGAATCTTTTTTGTTTTGGTAAGCTCTTCCCATCTGCGTTTCGCCTTAATATGTATAAATAATTGATAAAAATTTGCAAGCCCATATTCTAAAGGTAAATGCCGGGCAGGGCTAGTAAGTATTGAGATTGATTACTAAGTAACGGGGGGAACAGTTATTATGAATGGAAAATAAAACAACCCGCCGAAGCGGGTTGTTTATTCGTTACAAATGATGAACGTTTGTCAGGGTATTACCAAATACGAACACGTTCGTCTTCTGGTAAGTACAACTCATCACCTGGTTTTACATCAAATGCTTTGTACCAAGCGTCGTGGTTACGAGGAGCTTGTGCTCTAAAGCGACCTGGCGCATGCGTACCGCCACGTAATTGATTTAACATGCTTTGCTCAGTACGTTTTTCTTTCCATACTTGTGCCCACGCTAAGAAGAAACGTTGATCACCGGTTACACCATCAATCACAGGGGCTTCTTTACCATTTAGGCTTAGTTTGTAAGCATGATAAGCCATGGCTAAACCACCTACATCACCAATATTTTCACCTAAGCTGTTGCGGCCATTTACAAAGTTACCTGGAATTGGCTCATATTTGCTGTACTGAGCCGCCAGTTTGTCGGCTTTAGCATCAAAAGCAGCACGGTCTTCGTCAGTCCACCAGTTACGTTGTATGCCGTTAGCATCTGATTTTGATCCTTGGTCATCAAAGCCATGGCCCATTTCGTGGCCAATCACGGCACCAATACCACCGTAGTTTACGGCAGGATCTGCATTTGGATCGAAAAACGGCGGTTGTAATATAGCGGCAGGGAATACAATTTCATTAAATGAGCTATTGTAATAAGCATTTACACGTTGTGGTGTCATGCCCCAACGATTGCGGTCGGTTTTCTTAAGCTCTTTTTCAACGCTATCGGCTTGGAAAAACTCACGCATATTTTTTACATTAGCCATTAAATCATTTTTGCTAATACTTAAGCCTTCGTAAGATTGCCATTCGTCTGGGTAACCAATTTTTGGCACAAACGCCGCTAATTTTGCACGCGCATTTACTTTTGTTTCTGCGCCCATCCAATCTAGGTTATCAATACGCTCGCCAAGGGCTGTGCGTAAGTTTTCAACCAGCTCAGACATTTGTTGCTTCGATGACTCAGGGAAGTAACGATCTACATAAATTTTACCAATCGCAAAGCCTAGTGAACTAGTGCCTGACATTTGGCTGATCGCACGTTTCCAGCGTGGACGAGGCTCTTGTTGACCATTTAACTCTTTACCAAAGAAAGCAAAGCTGGTGTTAAATATGTCTTCTGACAACAGCCCAGCGTTACCATTAATTGCATGGTATGTTAGGTAGTCTTTCCATACGCTTATATCTTCGTTGTTGATTAAATCAATCATGGCCTTTATAGGTTCAGGCTGCGACACGTTTAGTTGCGGTACTTTGTAACCTGTTTGCGCAAAGTATAAATCCCAATTAAATCCAGGGTACTGGGTACTTAACTCGTCGCGTTTTATTTGGTTTAACGTTATGTCACGATTACGGCGTTTTTCACGTGGCCAATGACCTTCTGCTATTTTTGTCTCTAGCGCTAAAATTGCTTGTGCACGTTCAGTGGTATTTTCAACACCAGCAAATTTAAGCATGTCGGCAATATGTGCAACATACGCTTCACGAGTTTTTACAAAACGCTCTGCATCTTCAAGGTAATATGAACGATCAGGTAAGCCTAAACCACCAGCACCTAACGACATTTCGTATTTATTGGGATCTAAACGGTTAAACCACATACCACCACCAATTGGGGCGCTAACACCAGTGAGCCATGAATTACCAAAGATTTTTGCTAAGTCATCAGTAGAGGCAACCGTATTAATGTCGTTAAGCAACGGCTTAATTGGCGTGATACCAAGTTTATTAAGCGTGTCGGTATCCATGTACGAATTATAAAAATCAGCAACTAGTTGCTCTTCTGCATTTAAATTGTCACGTGCTGCAATATCTTCAATAATTTCTTTTACACGCTCTTCACTGCGCTCAGCTAGCGCGGAGAATGCACCGTAGCGGGTTTTATCTGCTGGCATTTCGTAGTTGTCGTACCATGAACCGCTGGCATACATAAAAAAGTCATCGCCTGGTTTTACAGCTTCATTGCGGGCAGTTAAATCAACCCCAAAAGTGCCTAATTCAGCTTGCTCAGTTGCTTGTGGTTTTTCAGCGACGGCTGCGACTTGCTCAGTTTTTGTAGTTTGTGGCTCTGAACAGCCGGTAATAAATGTAGCGGCGAGTGCCGCTGCAATTAAACTTTTTTTCATTACTTTCCCTTATGAATTCACGTTATTTAATTCGTTATATTTTTGTTATAAAAATAGCTATTTGATTGTATTGATAACTTCACTGCAAACAAACCTTTTGAGGTGAATAACCGTACCGGTCGATAAGATGAATAAAATACTATCGAAAATAGCAAAAAACACTCAACTACTTCAATCGTTCTTGAGCGGCTTAGTTTATTGCGCCTTTGACTGCTTTTGCTGTAATGCCCACATACGGGCATATTCACCGTTTTGATTTAGTAGTTCTTGGTGTTTGCCTTGTTCAATAATTTCACCAGCTTTTAAAACAATAATTGAGTCTGCATCGGTTATGGTCGAAAGTCGGTGTGCAATAACAATACTGGTGTGATCATTTGCCACTTCACGCATTGCTTTTAAAATAGCTTGCTCTGCATGAGAGTCGAGCGCAGAGGTTGCTTCATCAAAGATTAAGATGGGTGATTGCTTTAAAATAGCACGGGCAATGGCAATCCGTTGTTTTTCACCCCCTGAGACTTTTAACCCACGCTCACCCACGAGGGTTTTATCGCCTTTGTCTAAGCTATTTATAAAGTCGGTTAAGTGCGCCATGTTAATTGCTTTATTTATTTCATCTTCAGTTGCTGAGGGTCTGCCATAGGCAATATTCTCACGGATGGTGCTATTAAACAGCACAGTATCTTGGGGGACTATCGCAATGGCTTTACGCAAGCTTGCAAGAGTAACTGTATTAATTGCTTGTTTATCTATGCTAATAGTGCCTGATGACAGCTCATAAAAGCGATACAGTAATCGGGCTAATGAGCTTTTTCCTGCACCACTTGCACCCACAATCGCGACTTTTGAGCCGGCAGCAACATTAAAGCTAATGCTTTTTAAAATAGGCCTTTTACTGTCGTAGTGAAAGCTTACTTTATCAAAGCTAATTTCACCTTGTTTAATGACCAATTCTTTAGCCTCATGAGCATCCGCCACTTTAGGTTGTGTATTAAGCAGGCCGAGCATGTTTTCAAGGTCGGTGAGGGCACGGCGTATTTCGCGATACACAAACCCTAAAAAGTTGAGCGGTAAAAAGAGTTGAATCATATACGCATTGATCATTACCAGTTCACCAATCGTTAACTCGCCGGTAACCACTTCATTAGCGCCAAGCCACATTAATGCGGTTATGGCACACGCAATGATCAGCGCTTGCCCTGAATTAAGCGCCAGTAACGAGAGTCTGTTTTTTAATCGAGCTTGTTCCCAGGTTGCTAAAAACGTATCGTAAGTTTTAGCTTCATACTCTTCGTTATTAAAGTATTTAACGGTTTCGTAATTTAATAAGCTGTCGATGGCGCGGGTGTTACTTTGGTTGTCGGCAGCATTTGACTCGCGAATAAAGCGGTTTCGCCATTGGGTAACTGCCACGGTAAAAAAGATATAAATAGCCACAGCAAGTAGGGTGATCAGCGCAAACCAAATAGAAAACAAGGTGCCAAAAATAATCGCCACGGTAATTATTTCAAACAACGTGGGCACAATATTAAACATTAAAAAGCGCATTAAAAAGCTCAAACCACTGGTGCCGCGCTCTATGTCTCGACTTATACCGCCAGTTTGCCTGTCTAAATGAAAGGCTAAATCTAACGAGTGCAAATGTTTAAATACTTTAAGGCCAATATCACGCATGGCATGCTCGGTGACTCGAGAAAATACAGCATCGCGTACTTCACCTAAAAACACGCTGGCAAATCGCAGTGAGCCGTACATAACGAGTAATAAGGTTGGGACGAGCAGTAGCGGGTTAATTGATTTATCAACCGCATCAATTATTTCTTTTAAAGCCCATGGCATGAGCAATGTCGCGCCTTTAGCACCCACAAGCGCTAATATGGCAATAAGCACACGCCCTTTAAATTTAGTGATATAAGGCCAAAGAGTTTGAATGCTTTGTTTTAAATTCATGGCATCGGGGCGTTTTACTGAACTTTGTCTGGAGCGCATCGAGGATCTCAGTATTGTTTTTATATAAATGAAATAGCTTAATGTTGGCTATTGTATTTTAATTAGCTGCCCTTATATACTAGCTATCCTTTATTTTAGTTTTAAATGACAGATGTTTAAATTTCGCGTTTTTTTAGCTACTTGCTTGTTTTTTGCTGCACTCTTTAGTGTGCAAAGCCATGCTATGGGCGTAAAGCACGAATTAAACAGTAACCAAAGCAGTTATAGCGATGTTGTTAATGTCGAAAACTTAACTAACGCTCCCGCACCGTTAAAGTCGCTAGGTAATTTACAGCATAAAAACTCAAAGCATTCTGAGTTTGCTGCGCATCAGCCTAGGCTAACAGCTAATAACTCATTTTTATTTTTACACAGTGCGCAGGGCGATCCTGAATACGATGTAGTGCATGAGTTTTTTGCGCTAAATGGGTGTAGGCATATTTTTTTGCGACCGCAAGCAGTCACCATAAATCAGCCTTGGTATACTTGGGTTTTTAAAAGTAAAAAGTCGCGCTTGAGCGGCTGGAAAGATGCAAATCTGTTATACACCGCTGTAACCACCTACCACGCTTAAAGTTCCTTAATTATCGTTAATTGGTTTTAACGCATCGCGTTTTGACCTTAATTTTAATTGTGCCTAATAGGTACGTTACTGGGCTATGCCTAGTAATAAGGAACAACTATGTTAAGTTTTAAAAAACAAAAAAAGCCATTTATGGCTAAATTTAAATTAAGCTATGTAGCCATGTTGGTTGTATTGGTTTTACTGGCAATAAGCGCTTTACCTAATTTGTACCCGAATAAATCGTGGTTGCATATTAGTGCCGCACCTGAGGTTAAAACACAAGCAATACCAAGTACTGAAAGCATAGTGCGCTTTTTAAATAGCCAAGGGTTTGAGGTCAGCCAAGGGGTAGAAAACCAAGCAACAATTAATGTGCTTTTAAATACACCTACGCAAAGTGCCCAAGCTCAAGCGGCTATAAAATCGAATTACCCAAATACACAAGTTAAAATTGTAGAACATGCAACCAGCCCTGTTTGGTTACAAGAGTTTGGTTTATCGCCCATAAAGCTGGGTCTTGATTTAAACGGCGGGGTATTGTTTGTACTTGATGTTGACTTAGATAAAGCCATTGATGAGCAATTACTCAGTGCTTACCAGCAAACGAAAGCCATCATTGTTAAACAAAAAGCCTATGGTGTTAAAGCAAAGCAAACTAACCAAGGCTTTGAAATAAGTGCATTAGAAAATGCAGCCGAAAAGCTAACCTCAGTTATTAGCGACCTTAAAAGCCGCTTTGAAAATCTAACTATAACCACATCAACTCATGGCAACTTACAGGTCGTTAAAGTGAGTTATTCTGAGCAAGGGCGCAGCGCATTTGATAAACAAGTCATGAGCCAAACACTCACTACGCTTCGCTCACGCATTGAAGAGTTAGGAATTACTGAGGCGGTTACACAGCGCCAAGGTAAGCAGCGCATTCGCATTGAGCTACCCGGCGTCCAAGACCCAGCCGAGGCAAAACGTATTATTGGTGCTACCGCGTCACTTGGATTTTATCAACTTAAAGAGATTGGCGGGCAAACATTTAATTTGCAATCGGGTGGGACTATTAAGCTCGACCCTGTGCCTATCTTTACTGGTGAGCATATTAATAATGCCAATATTGGCCGTGATGACTGGGGTAAACCTTTAGTACAACTGAGCCTAGATAGCCAAGGTGGCGATGCTATGTCGGCGTTTTCTAAGGCGAATATAGGTAAGCCGATGGCAACGCTCTATTCAGAGTATTCACAAAATGCTAAAGGTGAAGTGGTTAAAAAAAGCGAAGTCATTAATGTGGCGAATATAGCCCAGCATTTAAGCTCGCGCTTTAGTATAACCAATATGCAAAGCCAGCAAGCGGCTGCCGATTTAGCGCTATTACTCCGTGCGGGGTCGCTTACGGCGCCAGTGACCATAGTACATGAACAAACTATTGGTCCAAGCCTTGGCCAAGACAACATTAACAATGGGTTGGCGGCGTTAATGTTAGGCATGGGGTTAACGCTTGCCTTTATGGCGCTGTGGTATCGTCGTTTAGGGCTTATTGCAAATGTTGCGTTAGTTTTAAATTTAACGTCTTTAGTGGGGTTAATGTCATTATTACCTGGGGTGGTTTTAACACTTCCTGGTATTGCAGGTTTGGTGCTAACCATAGGAATGGCAGTTGATACTAACGTGATTATATTTGAACGCATTAAAGAAGAGCGCCGCAAAGGACGTCCTCCATATCAAGCGATACAAGAGGGCTATAAACAGGCAGCGAATACGATTTTAGATGCCAATATTACCACGATGATCACCGCGATTATTTTATATGGCATAGGTTATGGCCCTGTAAAAGGCTTTGCTATAACGCTGGCGCTGGGACTTATCACATCGGTATTTACTGGTGTGTATGTATCGAAATATTTAAGCCAAAGCTTATATTTAAAGCTGGGTAAAAAAGCAGGAGTAAACGCGCATGCTTAATTCTTTTTTAAAATGTGAGGCAGGGTCTCGTATACGTTATACAGGCATGCTGATCAGCGCCATATTTGTGTTGTTGTCGGTATTCACCATTGCACAAAAAGGGCTAAACTTTGGCCTTGATTTTACGGGTGGATACTTAACAGAGTTTACCACCAGCCAAGGTGTTGAACTAAAACAGCTTGAGCAATTTATTGCTAAAAGCCATCAAGGTGAATTTGAGCTAACAGCACAGGGCAATAATCATTTTCAACTAACACAAGGCCCCAATAATACAAGCAATAACGATGACTGGAAAACGGCTATTAGCCAAAACCCAACTATAAATGCTGAGGTTTTATCATCGGCTTATATTGGCTCTCAAGTGGGTGATGAACTATTTGAACAAGGCTGCTTAGCATTATTTGCTGCGATGGTCGCGGTAATGATTTATTTAGCTGTTCGTTTTGAATGGCGTTTGGCATTAGGCTCTGTGGTGGCTTTATTTCATGACTTAGTGCTGGTGGTTGGCTTATTTGCATGGTTACAAATAGAGTTTAAACTAACTGTTTTAGCCAGTTTGTTGGCGATTATTGGCTACTCATTAAATGACTCAATAATAGTTGGAGATAGGGTGCGCGAGCTGTTGCGCTTACCAACAAACATCACACTCAAACCAAGCAGTATTATCAACAGTGCTATCAAAAGCACCTTAACTCGTACGCTTATTACCTCCGGGACTACGCTCGCAACGGTGGCCAGTGTTTGGCTGTTAGCAGGGGCTCCGCTTCAGGGATTTGCAATTGCTCTGTTTGCAGGAATAGTCGTAGGCACGTTATCGTCCATTTGTATTGCTGCAACATTACCCGAGCTACTTGGGTTAAGTGCTAAAAACTACGATAAGCAAGTGGATCAGCAAACGCAGACATTAATGGATATGCCATAGGCTTAAATCAGCATTGTTGTTACACAGCAAAGGGATAGTGTTAGGTATAGCAACAATGCTAATACCAACCTACATAAATATTTGAACAATATAACGAATTAAATCCCCCTATAACGTTGTTAAAATTTTTTTATTTAGAACAACTAGATGTCAAAAATTTTGCCTAGTTATAGAGCAATTTTCTTATCGTTAAAATAGGTCCCATATCCAAGCAGATTGGTATAAAATAGCAAATTATTTTTATCGAATTGAGTGAATTCTCCAAATGAATAAAGCCCATGTTACAGAGCACCTGCGTTTTGCCTTAGAAGAGCAGCTCAATACTGCGAAAATTGCAGCTAAAACAGCCCACGATACCGCGACTCACGAAGAAAGTATTGCAGAAACTCAATATGATACGCTCGGGCTTGAAGCTGCGTATTTAGCGCAAGGTCACGCTGATCGGGTGAATGAGTGTTATAAAGAAATACAACTATTTGAAGCCATCTACAACGACGCCGTTACAGGCAAAATAGCAGTCAGTTCATTGGTGTGTTTAGAAGATGATGCAGGCACACAAAAATGGTTTTATTTAGGCCCAGCAGCTGGTGGATTAACCGTTGATATTAAAGGCACAACTATTCAAGTACTTACCTCTGGTGCACCATTAGGCCAACAGTTATTAGGTAAACAAGTCGATGATGAAGTTAGTTTAACACTCGGTGATGTAAAACATAGTTACGATGTGGTTAAAGTGCTTTGAATGTAGTATTTATTTGTCTCTTACTTTGAGACGCAGCATCTCGTAGGCCTCTTTGATAAATAATTGCCTGAAACTTAAAGAATAAAATTAAAGATGAGCCGTTTATGAACTTAGTTTTGGTTAGTGATATATTTGGTAAAACAGCGGCTTTAAAAGCATTAGCTGAAGAACTAAACGCTCAGTCTATTGTCGATCCCTATGGCGGGGTTGATATGGCATTTAACAGTGAACAGCAGGCCTATGAGTATTTTAGTCAGCATATTGGCCTTGATGAGTATGTCGCTATTTTACAAAAAGTGATTAAACCACTCGCTGGCAACACCATATTGATTGGTTTTAGTGTTGGCGCATCGGCGATTTGGTCAATGTCTGCACATCCGGCGATTAAAACGATAGCTAAGGGCATTTGTTTTTACAGCTCGCAAATTAGGCACCATACAGACTTACAACCACAGTTTGAGATTGAACTTATACTTCCGCATTATGAACCGCACTTTGATGTTAAATCACTGCACGTTGAGCTGGCAACAAAGGCTAATGTTAATGTAAAGCATGTTAATTACTTACATGGTTTTATGAACCCACACTCAAGTAACTTTAATCAGAATGCTTACGATCAAACATTAACTGTGTTATCTAATAAGCTAATATAATAAACTAGTTATGGGGTGTTTATAACTCGATGTTAGCCGGTTTCACTCAATCACAACTAAGGCATTTATAGCGTGAACTTATAAGATTTGCTTGAGTCTGATAATCATTAACGGATAAGCAGTTAAATAAAGGACATAAATTTAAGGGAATATTATGGAGATAGGGATTTTTACCGTCACAATTACGGGTGTTTTACTCACGGTTTTAATTATAAAGTACTTAACTTTTAGGCCTGAGCGTGTTTTTTCTGATATTGGAGAAAACGTTCTACTTTGCAAAAAACCTCACTGGTTCAATAATAATAAAAGTAGAATGCAGCTTATTCCTAAAGGGGCGATAATTAAAATACAGCTAGCGTCAAATACCGTTACTTTATTTTGTAAAAGTGGCAATGTTATTGATATACCAGTGCCAAACTCAAAGTTTACTGCCGATGTTTTGCAAAGCGCAAAAACACACTTTCACAAAGCAGAAGTAGTAATACTAGACAACTAACACACCACTATGAGAACTGAATTTAGAGTTTAAATTTTTAAAAGGCGCTGAAAATCAATTAGTTAAATTGGATGTCAGTTTGTTAATGCAATAAAGCGCCAAGATTACACAGGTTCTTGCTGTATTTAATTGTTTATCTCAATGGGTTTAGGCTTTTTTAACAAATTTAGCCGTCACCATCATTTCACCTATGCCATCTACTTTACAGTCAAGCTCATGATCTTTTTTATCAAGTACACGTCTTACTAAGGCTTTGGTGCCAATTTTAATAACTTGTGAGCTACCTTTAATTTTTAAATCTTTAGCTACGGTTACTTTGTCGCCATCAGCAAGTAAAGTGCCGTTTGCGTCTTTCACTAAAATAGCGTCTTCGTCATTAGTAACATTCGGGTTCCACTCATAGGCACATTCTGGACAAATAAGCAGCTGCTGGTCTTCGTAAACGTATTCACATTGGCATTTAGGACAAGCGGGAAGAGACATGATGATCACTTTTAGTATTAAATTTTGGCTATTTTAAAACACAAATTAGCAATAAAAAAGTTCATCAAAAATTTTTATCTTTACGCTAAAAATATCTCGTTTGTGCGCATCTAAAAAAGGGCATATAAATCACTTGTCGCTTAAGCAATTTAAGCGCTAACGTTTATAGTAGATATTCGTTAAAGCACCTATCGTATTAAGTGATTTGCTAAATGCTGCACTTAGTGCGATAGGTGTTTCTATTTGCTGTTTTATTCGCTGAGCTAACTGATTAGCAAGGCTGCTTTGTATATTTTGACTTAACTAGGAAAAGTCGTGTTTAAAACCTTAATTGTGGTTGATAACAATGAGCAAACGCTTGCTCTTTCATTTGACAATGTCATTACCTTTAACACCTATTTGCGTGACTACCCAAAACGCAACGAACCAAAAACCCGCATAATAAATCTATGTGATGCTAGCCAGTATTTAAGTAAAGGCTATTACTGTTCGTTACTTGCTGAGGCGCGCAAGCATCAAGTATTACCGAGTGTAAAAACAATTAACGCGCTTCGAAGCAATCAAGCGTCATTACAAAATATTGGCCATATTGATGGTGCTGTTTATTTTGGTCACGCGGGAAATGATCAACAAGCTAAAGCGGCTAAATCGGTATTTAAACAATACCCAGCTCCTATTTTATTTGTCGATCAGCAAGGTTTATTGCAACAAGGCTCTTTAACCTCATTAAGTGAGCAACAATATGCTGCGTTTATTGAAAAGCTAAATGAGTTTACCCAAACGCAATGGCGTATTGGTAAAGTTGAGCGCCGTTTCCGTTGGGATATGGCGATATTGGTTGATCATAACGAAAAAGTACCGCCAAGTGATAAAGATGCAATAGCCCGTTTTATAAAAGCAGCAGCGAAACATGGTATTAACGCAAAAGCACTTAGTTTTGAGGAAATAGACAATATTGCCCAATTTGATGCGTTGTTTATTCGCCAAACAACAGCGATTGATCACCCAACTTACCGCCTTGCAAGTAAAGCGCAAAGCCTAGGTTTAGTGGTGATTGATGATGCGGAGTCTATTTTACGATGCTGTAATAAAGTGTACTTACATGATGCATTCAATTATCAAAAAGTACCGAGCTTAAAAACCGTGGTGGTGGCAGATCAATCAAAAGACACAATTGAGCAACTAGAAGCGTCGTTTACTTATCCGCTGGTATTAAAAATGCCAGAAGGGTCGTTTTCAAAAGGCGTGTATAAAGTTGCTAATCGTGATGAATTAGAAGCTAAGCTTAGTGAGTTATTTGCTTTAAGTGCGCTAGTTCTGGCGCAAGAGTACATGTACACAGAATACGATTGGCGTGTAGGGGTACTTAATGGCCGAGCTATTTATGCGTGTCGTTATTTAATGGCGCGTAACCATTGGCAAATATATAACCATGACGCGAAACGATTTTTCTCGGGTGGCTTTGAAACATTGCCGACGTTTGAATTACCTAAAGCTGTACTGGATGCTGCTTTAAAAGCATGTAAAACCGTGGGTAAGGGTTTATACGGTGTGGATGTAAAAGAGCATCAAGGCCGTGCGTATGTGTTGGAAGTAAACGATAACCCAAGTATTGATCACAAAGTAGAAGATGGTTACTTAGGTGATGAGTTATACATGATCATTATGGATGAGTTTAAACAGCGCCTTGAAGCACGAGGTCGCGGCTAATGCTTAACGCATTGTCTGATATAACGATTTTTGCAGGGGCGGATATTAGTATTCGCCCTGCAAGCGCGAGTGATTTAAACGCCTTAGTGGCGCTTGAAAATGCCTGCTTTAGTAACGATAAGCTAAGTGCGCGAAGTTTAAAGCGCTGGCTTGTGGCTAAACATGGGATTTTATTAGTTGCTGAGCAAAATGCGCAACTATGTGGCTATGGTTTGGTGTGGTGCCACAAAGGCACGCGGTTAGCGCGTTTGTATTCGTTAGCCGTATTACCGACGATGCAGGGCAAAGGAATCGCTAAAACGCTGCTTAAAGCCCTTGAAAAAGCCACTAGTGAGCGTGGGCGTATTTATTTGCGTTTAGAAGTGGCAGTAAATAACGACAGCGCCATAGGGCTTTATAAAAGTGTAGGGTATCGTGTTTTTGGTCAGTACAGTGATTATTACGATGATCACAGTGATGCCTTGCGCATGCAAAAAAACATTCGGCAAACCAGCGAGTTGCAAGTTGAGCGTTTAACGCCATGGTATCAGCAAACTACCGAGTTTACCTGTGGGCCTGCGGCATTATTAATGGCAATGGGCTCGCTTGATAACAGCACAGAGCTGAGTCAGTCACATGAATTAGGTTTATGGCGTGAAGGCACCACTATTTTTATGACCTCGGGGCATGGTGGTTGTCATCCGTTTGGCTTGGCATTGGCTGCAAATAAACGGGGATTTAAAAGTGAGGTCATTGTTAATACCTCAGAGCCATTATTTTTAGATGGGGTACGCAGTGATAATAAAAAAACGGTGCTGGCGACAGTACATCAGCAATTTGTTGAAGGCATAGCCTCGGCTAATATTCCTGTTACCTATAAAGATGTTGAACTAACCGATATAGAAACGTGGTTAAACCAAGGTTTTAGTGTGTTACTGTTAATAAGCACTTATCGGTTTGATGGAAAAAAATCACCGCATTGGGTATGTGTTACTCATTTAGATGCGCACTGTGTGTACGTACATGACCCGTTTTGCGAACCAGGTAACGACAATCAATTAGCGATTGACTGTCAATATGTGCCAATTGCACGCAGCGATTTTAGTAAAATGTCGGCTTTTGGTAGTCAAAGGCTTAGAACGGCAGTTGCTATTGGTAAAAAATAATAGATTAGGATTTTAAGTGACATTTTTAGATTTTATCGATGTAGCCCCATACTCGTGGGCAGCTATTGGTACGGCGGCTTTTTGTGGGGCTATTATTGGTATAGAACGGCAATTGCGTGGCAAACCTGTAGGGATCCGTACTTCTGCACTGATCACCTTAGGTACTTACTTGTTTTTATCGACTGCGTTTAATTTACAAGGGGATGTGATTGATCATTCTCGCGTAGTCGGGCAAATAATTACCGGCATCGGCTTTTTAGGCGCAGGCGTAATGCTCGCAAAAGACGGTGCGGTAGTCGGGGTTACCTCTGCTGCCACCATTTGGGTACTGGCCTCCATTGGCGTGATGATAGCAACCGAAAACCTCGGGGCTGCTATTAAGCTCTCGGTGCTTGTGGTGGGTATTTTATACGGCGTTGACGTGCTAGAAGCTAAGTTTAAAAGCTTAAGTAAAGGCGTGCATGCTAAAGTGAAAAGTTATCATAAACGCTATTATCGAAAAGACAGTATTGATACCGAGCGCCACTAATTAGTGGCGTTTTTATGCGGGTAGTGCTTTGTTTTGGAAGCTAAGCGCATCTTCAATTGGTGCGGGGCGGCTAATAAAATAACCTTGTACACTGTCTACATTGAGTATTCTTAACGAGTTTAGTTCTTCTGCGGTTTCGATCCCTTCGGCAACAATGGTGCAGTCGATTGCTTTTGCAAATCCACACAGAGCTTTTGCCAGTAAAAATTTACGATCGTCTGTGTTTATATTTTGAGTCAGGCTAATATCTAATTTTATAATATCGGCCTCAAGCTCTAGTATGTGCTGAAATGAGGAAAAGCCAGCGCCTACATCGTCAATGGCCAAGCGCAGACCTTTGTTTCTGAGAGGCCTAAGTGCAGCTCGCATTTTTTCGTAATTAGAAATTGGCGAATGTTCAGTAATTTCTAATACCAGCCTAGTGCAGTCAATCTGTTGTAATGTTCGTTCAAGTGCACCGCTAAGAATGTGCGAAGGCGAGCAATTAATGGCAATGTAAGTTGTATTATTAAACTTTGCCATATTGGCTACTGCATTTTTAATGGCCAGCATTTCTAATGATTCACTTAAACCCACCTTACTCGCTTCTTCAAACCAGATATCAGGGGTTTTATAAGGGGTGTTAAAAAAACGTGCAAGCGATTCAAAACCTACAACTTTATTATTTAGTTGACTATAAATAGGCCGAAAATAGATACTAATATCATTATCGCTAATAATTTGCTCAATAGTTGATTTTGTGTGGTTGTACGATACGCTTTTATCTAAACTCTTTTCAATTAATCCGGTCGCTATTTCTGAAATAATATTTAAAAAAGATAAATCGCGCTCATTTAAGCTCTCATCATGGTGTGATTTATAACAACAAAACGTACCATATAATTTCCCGTTCGACAGGTTGATAGGTACACCTATATATGCCCCTATACCTAATTTTTTTGTAACCGGCATCGCTTTGGTTATTGGGTTTGCGTTGGTATTAGTAATAATAGGGCTAAGCTTGTTGTCGGTGATTTGTTGGCAATGCGTTTCATTAATCGGAACGGCATTACCCACTTTAACAATTTGGTTTTCAGAGGGGTTATCGACCACTTTAAAAACACGCTCATCGTTAATAAATTCAGATATAAAAGCAACATCTATATCTAAATGTTTACGAACCAAAGTGAGTAAGTTAGCTAGTTTAGCCTTAATGGATGCATTGTTGTGTTGTTCGACAAGCAAATTGGTTAATTCATCCATCGGCTATCTCCCTATGTTAATACCACTACACCTAATAAGTAATACTATAATTTATATATAAAAAGATCTAATCAAGGCCTATCAATCTTTGTTCACGCATATTTAAATTTAGACTAATATTAGCTGTTATAGTAAGTAGGCTTACATATAAGTTTTAGTTATTATCTATTTTTTAATGCTAAGCTGATATGCTTGAAGCTTATGGGAGGTAATAGTTTTGAGGGATATTAATGCATAAGCATTCGTTTGATAAAACAGAATCAGTCAGATTAACCGTATTCAAAAATATAAGCTTAATAGTTACATTGGTTGCTTTAGTTGTCGCTTACGTTAATGTGTTTATGAGTAAAAATTATGTTTAGGGCTTTATTGAACTCGCATTAGCTTTTTTTTGTATTTATACCTATCACCAAACGAGAACAAATCGCTCTAAATTATGGCATCGCTATGCTGTTATTTATACTTACTTTGTAGTTGTGTTGCTTGCTATCACCGCAATTAATACCGCAATTAATACCGCAATTAATCTAGAGACTGGCATATCGCACTGGGTGTGTACTCTTCCTGTATTGGTTTACTTATTGTTTGGAAAAAAGCATGGCTTTATAAGCAGCTTTAGCTTTTTGATTACGTTGTTACTGCTGTTTTATGTTATCGACAAACGGTTAGTTGAAATAAATTTTAAGCTCATCATTTATCTTTCTCTGACGTATATTATTGTGTGGGGTGTTTCACATGTTTTTGAATCGATGAGAGCCTCTAATCAAGAGGAAATTATTAATTTAGCATTACGCGACAGCTTAACACAGGCTTATAACCGGCGTGCTTTTAAAAGCCATTTTCATAACCATATCGACTTTTCTAACCCCTATTGTTTTGCCTTAGCTGATCTGGATTTTTTTAAAAAAGTAAACGATAAATATGGGCACGATGCCGGTTATGCAGTGCTGGTACAATTAACATAGTTATTTAAAAAACATTTAGGCGATGAACATGTTTATCGTTTTGGCGGTGAAGAATTTACATTGGTGGTAAATGACGACATAGAG
>NZ_JBQKUL010000051.1:0-28385 GCF_054968565.1 Pseudoalteromonas sp. G5_S1_54_S4
CTGCGATGGCTGATACGATACTCTTACCGGCGCAACTTCTGGCACGGCTTTTTCAAGATCAGCTGAGAACTGCTGTGCAGCCTTAAATATTTCAAGGTAATCTTGTCCCAGTAAAGCGATTTCTATGCCGCCACCTTGGCCACGTAAATTTAAGCTATTTGCCCCACCAGGGTAAGCAGGTGCACCAGGGATGTTGCCTAAAGGCTGGCGAATTTTATTAATAATTTCTTGTTGGCTAAAGTTACGTTCATCCCAATGCTTTAATGGCACAGTAATAAACACAATATTGGGATCCCATTGCCCAACCACAGTGTAAATAGACTCAATTTCACCACTTTCAACGAAAGGCAGTAAGGTATCTTCCATTTTAATGGCTTGTCTATCCATAAAATTTAAGCCTACGCCATCAGGTCCGCGGGCAAATATTCTAATTTTACCGCGATCTTCAGTAGGGAGCAGTTCGTTATCTAAACTCATATACAAAGCACCCGAACCGCCTGCAACTAATAAACAAACAATAAAGGTAACCCACGCATGATCCAGTACTTTATGGATTGTTTTGGTATAAATATTGGCAAGCACGTTACCAAATTTCGCAAAGGGGTGAAAACCACCTTGTTTGAGTTTTAATTTTGAGGTGAGCGCCGGCACTAACGATAACGCAACAAAGCTAGATATAATTACCGCACCAGCTAGTACGCCACCAAACTCTCTAAATAAACGCCCTGCTGTAGAGGGTAAAAATGCGATGGGTACAAACACAGCCGCTAATACTGCAGTGGTGGCAATAACGGCAAAAAATACTTCGCGGGTACCAACAACCGCTGCGGCACGCCTTCCAAGACCTAATCCTCGCTGGCGTTGAATATTTTCACTCACTACAATTGCATCATCAACAATTAATCCTGTCGCTAATACCAGTGCTAATAAGGTTAAAATATTAATTGAAAACCCAAGTGCCCATATCAGTGCTAATGAGCCTATAAGCGCAACAGGAATGGCAAATGCTGGGACTAATGTTGCACGCCATGAACCAATAAACACCCATAAGGTGATGATCACTAGCAGTACCGTTAGAACCAATGAGTTAATCACTTCATCTACTGAGCTTCTAATAAACTGCGCGTCATCTGATGTTAGCGTAAACTCCATCTCAGGAAAGCGCTCACGCATCCCCTCTATAAGGTTGAGTACTTCATCAGAAATTTCGATAGTGTTGGACTGTGCTTGGCGAATAATTTCCATACCAATAACAGGTTTACCATTAAGTCTTACCATAGAGCGCGGATCGGCAGGACCAAAGTACACGGCAGCAATATCGCTAATACGAGTGTCGCCCTGAATTATAATGTCGCCCACCTGTGCGGGGGTAACAGACGTTGCATCAGCGCGCACTATTATTTGCTGATCGTTTGATTTTAAACTCCCTGCAGGCACATCAAAGGGGGCTTGCCTAAGTACATCGGCAACATCTGGAATCGTTAAGTTAAAACTGCTGAGCTTTAATGGATCAATGCGAACCCTGAGCACACGTTCTCTATCGCCGTTTAATCGTACGTCGGCAACACCAGGAATAGTTAAAAACTGCGGCGCTAAATCAACATCAACCCGCTCTGTTAATGCCTCTAACGATAAGCTTTCACTTGATACTGTTAATGAAACCACCGCTTCAGCGTCGTTATCAGCCTTAATAATAGAAACGCGCTCTACCTCTTCAGGGAGCTCTCTTTGCACTCGAGCAACTGACTCACGCGTTTCATTTGCAGCGTCGTCAAGGTTAACACCCGGTCTAAATTCAACCACAATACGTGAATTACCTTCTTCACTTTGCGCACGAATCGATTTAACACCGCTCACACGGGCCACGGCACCTTCAAGTTTACTGGTAACTTCGGTATCAACGGTTTCAGGTGAACCACCAGGGAACGAGGCTGATACGGTAATTCGGGGTCTGTCTACATCTGGAAGCTCTCGAACTTCTACGCCTGCTATGGCGGCAATTCCGGCAATAATAATCAGTAAATTCAGAACCACAATAAGCACTGGGCGGCGAATAGCCATTGATGGCAAGTCTTGCATCATAGGTTGCTGTTTCATGGCTACTCCTGCGTATTAGCGATTGGCGCTGAGAAGCTTAGCTCTTGGTTCGCACGTAAGCGTTGTACGCCCTCTACCACTAAGTTATCTTGTTCTTTTAAAGCGCCCGAAACTAATAAACGACCAGCAAGGCGCTGTTCAATTTTCACATCAATTCGAGTGGCTTTTTTATCAACACTTGTCCAAACGTAAGGGCCTGTTGCTCCCCACAGTAATGCCGCCTCAGGTACAGCAGCAAAACGTTGCCCTTCTACTTCAATATGAACACGAAAACTCATGCCAGGTAAGAACTTTTGCTGCGGGTTTTCAAGCTGCGCTTTTACACGTAAGGTGCGGGTTTGTGGGTCTATTCGTGAATCTAGATAAGCAATTTTTGCGTTTACAGCATTTTGTGACTGCCAAGGAAATACTTTTATATTGCCTTTATTGCGCAGCATATAAACGGCCGATTCTGGGGCGTTAAAATTTATATATAAAGCACGCGTATCATCAATACTTGCAATCGCTGTTTGGGGAGTAATTCTGTCACCCACTTCAACGTCGGTAAGTCCCATAGTGCCGTTAAAAGGCGCACGAACTTGGCGGTCTTCAAATTCTGTTTCTGCTTGGGTAAGGGTCACTTTTGCTAATTCAACAACTGTTTTTGCATCATCCACATCACTTTGTGGCACTGCCCCTTTTGCTTGGCTTTGCTTTAAACGTGCGAGGGTTCTTTGGGTGTCAGCAAGTTTTATTTTTGCCTCTTCAAGTGCTGCTTTTTGTCTGCGTGAATCAAGTTCAAGTAACACATCACCGGCCTTTACGCTATCACCCGGTTTAAAATGCACCGCCGTTACTTTATCGCCCACAGCCGGGTATAAAATAACCGAATGAATTGCTTCGGCATTACCGACAGCCTGAACTTGCTCTTTAGCACGTTCCATCGCTACCTGCTCCACCACGACATTGGCACTCTTTACAGATAAACTTAACGACATTAAAGAAAAAAACACGCTGGTAAAAAGAATTCGCGATTTCAAAGGATCACCCTAATTAATTATTATTTGCATTATGTTACGCAGTTTAACAGCTCTATGATCAATAAATAGCTAAGTACGATAAATTAGCAAAACAATAAGCTGAAATTAAGCATGCTAGCCACTCTTACATATTTTTACAGCTGCATACAAAATCCACACATATTTAAATTACATTTATGACTATGATTTAGCTCATCAATATTTTTAATAAAGGCACATTTATGAAAAAGAGTTTAATTATGGTGATCTTGCTATCAGGCTGTGCATCACCAGGGATTGATCGGGCAGATCAAAATCAAGTTGTTAAACGTTATTATGCGTCTGTTGAATCAATACAAAAAGTAACACTCTCCTCAGAAGTGGGAACTGGAATAGCTGCTGGTGCGGGGTTTGGCTTTGTAGATAGCTTAGATGGCAATAAAGAAGAAATGATTGGCGGCGCGATTGTTGGTGGACTAGTCGGTGGATTATTTACTGCTTTATTTGAAGGGGGGAATACCGCGTATCAGTATAATTTATATGCTGCTGATGAAGGTGAATTTACCGTTATTCAAAAGAAAAAGCTCGATAAAAACACAAAATGTGTGCTCGTCAATGCTGCCAATAAGGTCACGCTCTCTACTACAGATACAAGCAATTGTGAAAAGAGTATAAAATAAAAACCTCAGTTAAAACTGAGGTTTTTTTTAATAACGTACAAACTAAATGTACCGCTTATTTATTTCGCTGTGCGTCTTTTTGCGCTTTTTTAGCTTCTTTACGTTGTTGTAAAACAGCTTGTGCTTCGTTACCAATGTGGCCTTCACCGCGCGCTTGAGCAAGCTCTATTTGCTTTTGGCGCTCTGCAAAGCGAGCGCGTTGTTCATCGGTTACATTGTCAATACAGTGGTGACACGACACCCCTTCCATATATTCTGGCTTTTGCTTTTCTTCTTCTGTGATAGGCATGCGACATGCATGACACTGATCGTATGAGCCTTTTTGTAAGTCATGATTTACCGCTACACGGTTATCAAATACAAAACACTCGCCTTCCCACATGGTTTCTTCTTTTGGCACTTCTTCTAGGTATTTTAATATGCCGCCTTCAAGGTGGTATACCTCATCAAAACCTTGCTCTTTCATATAGGCTGTTGATTTTTCACAGCGAATACCACCAGTACAAAACATGGCTACTTTTTTATGTTTTGATGGGTCTAAGTTTTCTTTGGCCCACTGAGGAAATTCACGGAACGTTTTAGTGTTTGGGTCTACTGCGTTTTGAAACGTACCAATTTCAATTTCGTAATCATTACGGGTATCAACAAGGATCACCTCAGGATCAGAAATAAGGGCATTCCATTCATGTGGCTTAACATAACTGCCCACTACTTTTAATGGGTCTACGCCTTCAACACCCATAGTCACAATTTCTTTTTTTAGCTTAACTTTTGTGCGGTAAAACGGGCATTCGTCATCAAATGATTCTTTGGTAACAATGTTGTCTAAATTTGGTTGGGTGTCTAACCACGCAAGTAAATTATCTATGCCTTCACGTTTTGCAGAGACAGTACCGTTAATCCCCTCTGCGGCAATTAATAAAGTGCCTCGTACTTCGTTTTGCTCCATTACATTGAGTAAAGGTTGGCGAAGTGCTTCAAAATCCGGTAGAGAAACAAATTTATACAGAGCGCAAACAACAAAGTGTTCGCTGGTTACATTATCTTTATGGACAGCAGTCATGGTATTCCTATTTTGCTTTTAAAACCCACAAGGGGCGTTTACCGAATCGTAAATCCGGCGCATATGGGGCGCGTATTTTACGCTTTTTTTATTTAAATGCAAAAAAATGGATGATAATGCGCTTTTTACTGTTAGCGCAGTAGCTCAGTGGGCTATAATGCGCGGATAAATTTATACAGACTTGCTCATATTGGAGAAACATACATTGCACTTTACTGAACTTGGGATTGATACTCGCCTAGAAACACAATTAGCGCACCAAGGGATCACCCAGCCTACCGATATTCAAGCCCATGCTGTGCCAACGGCACTGGCGGGACATGACATTTTCGCTCAGTCAAAAACAGGGTCAGGCAAAACTTTAGCGTTTTTATTACCGGCTGTGCAGCGTGTAATGAAACAAAAAGCACTCAGTAAACGTGATCCTCGTGTACTTATTGTTGCTCCAACTCGTGAGCTTGCGACCCAAGTTTTTACTCAACTTCGATTACTTATCGCCGGTACCAACATAAAGGCCGTTAAAATCCTCGGTGGCGAAAATTTTAACGACCAAATTAAAGCACTGCGTAACGACCCTCACTTTGTGGTCGCCACACCTGGGCGTTTAGCCGATCATTTAAAGCAACGTTCATTACAATTAAGTGGCCTAGAGTTACTTATATTTGATGAAGCTGACCGTATTTTAGATTTAGGTTTTACCGATCAACTTAAACTAATTAATGAACTAGCCGATCATCGTCTTCGTCAAACTTTATTGTTTTCGGCGACATTAGATCATGCTCAAGTTGATGCGTTATCGCGTAATTTATTAAAAAAACCAAAACAAATTATGCTCAGTGCAGCCAATGAGCAGCACAGTGATATTAAACAAACACTGTATTTAGCTGACCATCTTGATCATAAAGAAGCACTGCTTGAGCACTTTTTAAACCAAGATAACGTTGGCCAGTGCATTATATTTACTGCCACACGGGCTGATACCAGCCGTTTAAGTGAATCATTAAATAGTAAAGGCTTTAAATCTGTCGCATTAGCTGGGGATTTAACTCAAAGTAAGCGCCTTGATATTATGGATGCGTTTAGCCGTGAAAACTTTAAAATATTAATTACTACAGATGTTGCTTCGCGCGGTTTAGATTTACTCAGTGTTACCCATGTTATTAACTTTGATTTACCAAAACACGCAGAAGAATACGTTCATCGTATTGGTAGAACTGGTCGTGCTGGTTTTAAAGGTAACGCATTATCACTTGTGGGCCCTAAAGATTGGACAAGTTACTTGGCAATAAAATCATTTTTAAATGATGAATTATCGTTTGCTGCTGTTGAGGGTTTAAAAGCGAAATTTAAAGGTATTAAAGAGAAAAAAGTAGCGCCAATTAAACCGACTAAAAAAGCAGTGACCGCTAATAAGCCACAGCCAAAACGAAAAGCAAAACCGAAAAAGCCAGCGGCCCCAATTAAAGCACCTCTTAATATTGATGGTGATACCCCGATGCGTCGTAAAAAAAAGCCTGAGCAGGAATAATTATGAGTTACCTAGGAACCACCCAAACCCTTTTTGTTAAAGAAGTCAGCAACGAAGGTGCCTATTTAGATGGGCATGACTTAGGTGAAGTTTTTTTACCTAAACATGAAATAAAACATGAGCTTGAAGCCGGCGATAGCATCAGTGTATTCACATTTTTAGATAATGCAAACCTGCCAACAGCCACAACTAAAAAGCCGCATGCTCAAGTGGGTGAATATGCCCTACTGCGTGTAAAAGAAATAAACAGCATAGGCGCGTTTTTAGATTGGGGCTTAGAAAAAGACGTACTCGCACCGTTTAATGAACAAAAACCACGTATGCAAGAAGGCTACTCATATTTAGTGCGTTTATATCTTGATAACGCCAGTCAGCGTATTTGTGCCTCAACTAACTTTAACCGTTTTTTATCAAAAGATGAGCCTCAGTATAGTCACTTACAAGAAGTTGACTTAATTGTTGCAGGCAAAACTGATATTGGTTACAAGGTGCTTATTGAAGAATCCCATTTTGGCGTCGTGTTTTACAACATGGTGTTTAAAAACCTGTTTGTTGGTCAAAAGCTAAAAGGATTTATTCAAAAAGTACGTGAAGACGGAAAAATTGACGTCATACTTGAAAAACCAGGCATGGGTAAAGTAAGCGAGCTTGGTGAAAAAATAATGGAAAAACTAAAGGATGAGGGTGGCATATTAGCCATAGGCGATAAGTCTGATCCTGAATTAATTAAAAAAGTATTTTCGACCAGCAAAGCAAACTACAAAAAAGCCATTGGCGGTTTATTTAAACAAGGCTTAATTGATATTGAAGCTAAGTCTATTCGTTTAAAATAATTAAATAAAAAGCCACTTAAGTTTTAAACCTAAGTGGCTTTTTAGTATCTGAAATTTATAACCTAATATTTTTATAAGGTAAGGTACAGCGAGAATATTCATTTGAGTATTCAATTAATTCTTTTTTAGAATCTAGATTTAACGGCGCTAGCCTAAAAACTTTTTCTGTACACTCATTTTGCATTTCATCATGTGTCGCAACACAGTCTCTGCTGCTAACATCTATTCCTGCTAACACACCTTCATTGGTGTAACACAGATGCTGGGCATAATTTTGAGCAATTTTTTTAAACTTGAATAAATCAACGGGGTAACCAGATACCAAGTCAGTAACGTTTGAAACATCATCATACATTTTAGTTGAAAAAACATATTTATTTACAGCAAAGCCACTAATCATAATTACAACTAAAAATATTATTATACGCAAAGCAGATCCCTCACTGCACACCCATAATTTAAATGTAGCACAAAGAAAAGCAGTTGTAAGGAACTGCTCTCAATTATGCTAATTTTTAATTTAAGCTATTGATTCATTTACATCATTTAGTACTTTTACAGGGTTTTGTGCCTGAGTGATCGGACGCCCAATCACTAAATAGTCACTACCCGCTTCAATCGCTTCTTTAGGTGTCATAATACGTTTTTGATCGCCTGCATCACTGCCCGCTGGGCGAATACCTGGCGTAACTAATTTAAACTCTTTCCCTAAAGCAGCCTTTAAACTTTGCGCTTCTTGCGCGGAACAAACAACACCGTCTAGTCCTGCTTGCTTTGTTAATTTAGCTAAATGCATAACTTGCTCTTGGGGTGATTTAGTTATATCTAAACGCTCAAGTTCAGCTTCGTCCATGCTGGTTAATACAGTTACCGCAATAAGTAATGGCGCTTTGTCGCCAAACTGCTCGAGTGCTTGTTTAGCTTTATGCATCATTTCATAACCGCCCGATGCATGTACATTGACCATCCATACACCCATTTTAGCCGCAGCAGTCACCGCTTTAGCAACGGTGTTTGGAATATCGTGAAACTTTAAATCTAAAAATACATCAAAACCTAAATCGACCAATTCTTTAACAAATGCAGGACCAAAATAAGTAAACATTTCTTTGCCCACTTTTAATCGACAGGTATCTGGTGATAACTGTTTTACAAATGCTAAAGCAGTTTGCTGATCATCATAATCAAGCGCGATAAGAATTTTTTTTGATTTTTCGAAAGACATAACTATCCTACTAGTGAGCGAAAAGTATAAAGATTAAAATCCGTCTAAGCCTCTGCTAGGCACAATGGTTTCCCAGTGTTTACATGAAGGGCAATTCCAATAAATGGTGTAGCTAGTAAAGCCACAATGCTGACATTGAAAGTCAGGTTTAGTGGCAATGTAAGAAGTAACAAGTTTATCGATTTGATTAAGCACGTCTTTTGTATTTTTATTTTCTGTACTCATTAACTGTAATAAAAAACTAAAGCCACGAATAGTGGGTTGACGTTTTAAATTATCAGTCAAAAATTCAAAGGCTTGTTCAGTGTGTCCTTGCTCAAGCAAGGCTTGGCAATGCTGTATTTTTATCATCACCCCACCCTTTTCTAGTAACTCAGTAATGAGTTCATGAAATTGGTGAGTTAATTTTAATTGCTTATAGCTGTGAGCTAACTTTTCAATAAACAATGGCGCAAAAAAAGTAAATTGGCAGATTAATTCTCGCCAATAGTAAATTGCTTTTACGTAATCTTCTTTGGTGTAAGCTGACAGTCCAAACTCATATAAAGGCCTAATTGTTTTAAAGTTTAAGCTAATGGCTTTACGCATAAGTTGTGGGTTATTACTGGCAATGGCATGCTCACAGTAAAAATTAGCGATGGCTTTAAAGTGTTGTTCTTTTGAAAAAAGCTCAGTATGCGCTTCAAACATATTAATGCCTTTTTGCCATTCACGGGTTTGTGAATATAAAGAAATTATCGGTTCGAGTGCATCTGCATGGCTATTTTTTACCAGCCATATTAAATGTTCTTCTGCGCTGTCTAATAAGCCAGCCATAATATAATCTTCGGCTAGTTCTAAACGGCTATTAGCGGCTTGTTTTTCGTTAAGACTTGGGTGTTTTAGCAGCAGTTCGTGAATTTTTATTGCGCGGTCAAGCTCACCACGACGGCGAAACATGGTGGCTAAAGTAGAATAATGTTCAACAGAGTCAGCAGCTACTTCGAGCAAATTAATTAAATGCTCAAGCCCCTGATCTTCTTCTCTGTCCAGTAAAAACTTTAAGCCTTTACTGTATTCAGAAGTAATTTGACGATTAAACTGATGAGCCTGATTTTTTGCACTGTTTTTCCCCATGATCCAACCATAACCGGCAGCAACGGGAAGCAGTAAAAACAACAGCTCAATCATAATTAGGTGTCTTTGTTGGCAATACGCTTTTTATTATCTTTTTCAGGCGTTAATTGCTTTTTTAAACGGTAATTTTGCCACTTTAATTGCGTGAACAATTTAAAACTCACAAAACAACCCACTACAACACCTAGCAAAAAGCAGATACTTATTATAACGGCTAAAGGTAATGTATTACTGGCTATTATGTAGTTAATTTGTGTTAATTGTGGGTTTTGAGAACCCAATACAAATGCACCAATTAAAAAAAGTGCCGCCAGAATAATTTTTAATACCTTGAACAAGTAACTACTCCAATAAGTTTACTAAGCAATGCTCTCGTTTACACGGTCACGTAGTTCTTTGCCTGGCTTAAAATGAGGTACATGCTTACCATCTAACTCTACAGTTTCACCTGTTTTAGGATTGCGACCTGTACGAGGCGCACGGTAATGCAAAGAGAAACTTCCAAAACCTCGGATCTCAATACGATCTGAAGAAGATAATGAGCCGGCCATTTGTTCAAGAATTTCTTTAACAGCGTTCTCAACATCTTTCACAGGAATATGTGAATGTTGTTCGGCAAGTGTTTCTATCAGTTCTGACTTAGTCATAGCGTTTCCTTAAAAAGAAATAGTGGAAGGGCATAAACTGCCCTTCCAATTAAAAGACTATAATTAATTAGTCTTTTTGTGCATTTGCGAAAGCAGCTGCCATTGCGTTTTCAAACACTGGCTCTTCTTTCTTAAGCTTCTCTAGTACTTCTTTCTCTTCTGCTTCGAAAAGAGCTTTAACAGATAAGCTTAAAGTGCGGTTCTTACGATCAACACCAACGTATTTAACTTCAATCTCGTCGCCTACAGAAACAACAGTAGTTGCATCTTCAACGCGCTCTTGAGCGATATCAGCTACACGGATGTAACCTTCAACGCCTTCGATAAGTTCAACAGTTGCGCCTTTCGCATCAACTTCAGTCACTTTACCTTTAACAATAGCACCTTTTTTGTTTGCATCAAGGTAGTTATTGAATGGGTCAGCTTCGATTTGCTTAACACCTAGAGAGATACGTTCACGCTCTGGGTCAACTTGCAATACGATAGCAGTGATTTCGTCGCCTTTCTTGAATTCACGTACAGCTTCTTCGCCAGGTGTATTCCAAGAAATGTCTGAAAGGTGTACAAGACCATCAATACCACCGTCAAGACCGATAAAGATACCGAAGTCAGTGATTGATTTGATCTTACCAGTAACTTGGTCGCCTTTGTTTTGTAGACGAGCAAATTCCTGCCAAGGATTAGCAATACATTGCTTAAGACCAAGAGAAATACGACGACGTTCTTCGTCGATTTCAAGAACCATAACTTCAACAGTGTCACCAAGTGAAACAACTTTTGAAGGGTGGATGTTCTTGTTAGTCCAATCCATTTCAGAAACGTGTACTAGACCTTCAACGCCTTCTTCGATTTCTACGAAGCAACCGTAATCAGTAAGGTTAGTTACACGACCAGAAAGTTTAGAACCTTCTGGGTAACGACCAGCGATAGCTGCCCATGGATCTTCGCCAAGCTGTTTAAGACCTAGAGATACACGAGTTTTATCTTTGTCGAATTTAAGAACTTTAACTGCGATTTCGTCGCCAACATTAACGATTTCTGAAGGGTGTTTAACACGCTTCCACGCCATATCAGTAATGTGTAGTAGACCATCAACACCACCAAGGTCAACGAATGCACCGTAGTCAGTAAGGTTCTTAACGATACCTTTAACTTCTTGACCTTCAACAAGGTTAGCAAGAAGCTCTTCACGTTCTTGTGAGTTTTCTGATTCGATAACTGCACGACGTGAAACAACAACGTTGTTACGTTTTTGATCAAGCTTGATTACTTTAAATTCAAGCTCTTTGCCTTCAAGGTGAGTTGTGTCACGTACTGGACGAACATCAACAAGTGAACCAGGTAGGAAAGCACGGATTGAATCAACTTCAACAGTGAAACCGCCTTTAACTTTACCGTTGATAACACCAGTAACAGTCTCTTGCTCTTCACATGCTTTCTCAAGACGGATCCACGCTTCGTGACGCTTCGCTTTCTCACGAGAAAGGATAGTTTCACCGAAACCGTCTTCGATTGCATCTAGTGCAACATCTACTTCGTCGCCAACAGCAACTTCTAGTTCACCAGCAGCATTTTTGAACTGCTCTGCAGGGATAGCACTTTCTGATTTAAGACCAGCATCTACAAGTACAATGTTGTTCTCGATTGAGATTACTGTACCTTTAACGATAGAGCCTTGCTCTGCTTCAAAACCCTTTAAGCTTTCTTCAAATAACTGCGCAAAATTTTCTGACATACGAATATACGTCTCATATATTAATACCAATAAGCAACCATGCTGCATGGGGTTGTTAAAATAGCACTGGCGTCCTGCTGGTGCATAAAATGTGTTTAGCTTCGTTTAGGAAGCTTACCTTCAGAGATGCTTGAATCTAATAAAATTATAACTTTATCAAAGACTTGCTGTGCGTTGAGTTCGCTAGTATCAAGCTCAATCGCATCCTCTGCAGGTACAAGCGGCGCAACGGCGCGATTCATATCGCGATCATCACGAGCCCGAATGTCCTGTAATAGACCACTTAGTGTAACATCAAGCCCGCGCTCATTCAACTCAACAAAACGTCTGCGAGCACGTTCTTCTGCACTTGCGGTTAGAAATATCTTTAATGGCGCATCAGGAAACACAACAGTGCCCATATCGCGACCATCAGCAATTAAGCCATTTTCAGTTCTAAACGCACGCTGGCGACGAAGTAACGCTTCACGAACTCGTGGCAATGCCGCCACTTTAGACGCTGCAGCTCCCACTTCTTCATTTCGAATAGTGGTTGTTACGTCTTCGCCTTCTAAAATAATCTTTCCTGCATTAGTGTCACTGTCTATCAAAAACTGCACATCAAGATTTGCAGCTAATGGAACCAGTGCTTCTTCGTTATCTAACGCAATTTGGTGATGAAGTGCTGCAAGTGAAAGTACGCGATAAATTGCACCGCTATCTAACACATCCCAGCCTAATTTTTCAGCCAATAAGCGACAAACAGTTCCTTTACCAGAACCACTTGGGCCATCTACGGTGATTACGGGCATTAATAACGCCGGCATTTAAAACCTCCTTCAATGCACACCAAAATAAACCGCCACATTATACGTCAATTATTAAAGATTATCCGCTTTTAGTATGTAACTTTTTATAAATACTTATAAATAGCCTATTTACTGACAGATGCTAACACGTTGAAAAATGTTGGGAATGTCTTGTAAGTACAGGCTGGATCGTTAATCGTTATGGGCTTACCCCCTACTGCAACCATTGCAAAGCACATGGCAATACGGTGATCGTCGTAGGTATCTACAGCCACATTATTAAAATGTTTTGGCGGTGTGATCTCAATAAAGTCGTGCCCTTCAACCACGTCAGCCCCTACTTTTTTAAGCTCGGTGGCCATAGCGTGTAAACGGTCAGTTTCTTTTACTCGCCAGTTATAAATGTTGCGAATTGCCGTTGGCCCTTTTGCAAACAAGGCAACTGTAGCCAGGGTCATTGCAGCATCAGGTATTGCATTAGCATCAATATCAATACCGTTAAGCTCACCTTTACGAACAACTAAACGTTCGTCATACCAATCAATTTTGGCACCTACTTGCTCCATAACGTTAGCAAAACCAATATCACCTTGAACTGATTTAGCACCGACGCCTTTAATTTCTATTTCGCCGCCGGCAATTGCTGCAGCAGCAATAAAGTAAGAAGCAGATGAAGCATCCCCTTCGACCATAATTCGCTCAACGGCTTGATACTGTTGTGCACCTTTTACAAAGAAAGTACTGTAATTGTCATGCTCAACGGTAACACCAAAACGCGCCATTACATCAAGAGTAATATCAATGTAAGGCTTAGACACTAACGTGCCTTTAATTTTAATTTGAGTATCACCTTTAAATAACGGTGCAGCCATAAGCAACGCCGTTAAAAATTGGCTTGAAATACTACCGTCAATTTCGACTTCACCACCCGCTATTTTCCCGCCGACAATTTTAAGTGGCGGATAATCTTTATTTTTTAAATAACTAACATTACCACCTAAGGCTTGCAGTGCATCAACTAAGTGGCCAATTGGTCGCTCTTCCATACGTGGCTCACCAATTAACTCATACTCCCCAGCAATCGCTGCAAGCACGGCCGTTAAGGGACGGTATGCTGTACCTGCATTACCTAAAAACAGTGCTTCAGTTGGCGTTTTAAATACGCCACTCACGCCCTCTACGGTCGCTACGGTGCGCTCAGTATTAAGCGTTACATTAACGCCTAAGTGCTTTAACGCACCCAACATATGGCGAATATCATCACTGTCTAATAAGTTTTCTACAACCGTGGTGCCGTTTGATAGTGCAGCCAATAATAGAATGCGATTTGACAAGCTTTTCGAACCCGGCAGAGTAACACTGCCATTAACCTGTGAAATAGGCGCTAAAGAAAGTTGCTCCATTAGCTGTTCTCCTTTGCGAAAGCCGCCATAAAATCAACTAATGCTTTAACCCCTTCCAGTGGCATTGCGTTATAAATACTCGCGCGCATACCGCCAACAATACGGTGCCCTTCAAGCGCTAATAAGCCCGCTTCTTTTGACTCTTTAACAAACTTATCATTTAGGCTTTCATCAACTAACCAAAAAGGCACATTCATACGTGAACGACAATGTTTTGCTACCTTGTTGGTGTAAAAATCAGACTCATCGATAAAGTCATAAAGCAGCTGAGCTTTGGCAGTATTATGTGTTTCCATGGCTTTTACACCGCCATTTTGCTCAAGCCATTCAAATACTTCAGCTGCTAAATACCATGCAAAAGTCGGTGGAGTGTTAAACATACTGCCTTGTTTTGCTTCAAGGGCGTAATCCAAAATACCTGGCTTAGCTAGCCCTTCACGCTCAAGTAGCGTTTTACGAACAATTACGATAGCAATACCCGATGGGCCGATATTCTTTTGAGCACCTGCGTAGATTAAATCAAATTGATTAACGTCAATTTCGCGCGATAGAATAGTCGACGACATATCGGCGACAATCGGTGCTGTTGGGTGACTGGGTACATCAAAAATCTCTAGACCATCTACAGTTTCATTTGGGCAGTAATGAATATATGCAGCATCGGCTGGTAAAACCCAATCGACTACCTGCTTAATAGAAAATAAACCGTTATCATCATTACGTACGTCAATTGTGTGAGTTTGAGTAAACTTATCGGCTTCGCTAGTTGCACTTTTTGACCACACGCCATTTTCACAATAAACTGCTTTTTTACCGTTAACATGAAGGTTTAAAGGTACGGCACTGAATTGACCTCGACCACCACCGTGCATAAATAGCACTTCAAACTCGTCACTTATATTCATTAAACGACGCAGGCTGGCTTCACATTTAGCGGTTAATGCTAAAAATTCATGACTACGATGACTTATTTCCATCACCGATACACCAAGACCTTGCCAGTTTAAAAACTCTTTTTGCGCTTTTTGCATGACTGCCGGTGGTAACATTGCAGGGCCTGCACAAAAATTATATATACTCATTACCTTTTCCTCATTCCAGTAATTTAACTTGAATTAAACTAATTTAATTTTTTTCAACTACATAAAAAAAGCGGCCAAGGCCGCTTTTTTCAATCTAATTATTCTGAAGGAGGATTGTCATCCGCCACTTCATCAATAACTGTATCTACTGTTTCAACGTCTTCGATATCAACCAAGTCACTTTCAGTCACTTCAATCTCTTCTATACGTTGTAAACCAACTACTTGCTCTTCGTCAATAGTTCTGATCAAAATAACACCTTGGGTGTTACGTCCAACCGTGGAAACTTCATTAACGCGAGTACGTACTAAGGTACCACGATTCGAAATAATCATTATTTCGTCGTTGTCATCAACCTGTACAGCACCAACAACGGCACCATTACGCTCACTCACCTTAATTGATACAACACCTTGTGTTGCACGACTCTTAGATGGGTAGTCTTCAAGTTGAGTACGCTTACCGTAACCATTTTCTGTCACTGTTAATATTGCACCGTCATTCTTTGGTACAATCAGTGATACAACACGTTGATCGTCTGGCATCTTAATACCACGAACACCCGTTGCAGTACGACCCATAGGACGTACACCTTTGAAGCGAATCTCAGGCTTACCTTCTTCATCAAGAACAGGGTTACCATTTTCATCAACGACAGCTGTTTCTTCAGCCTCTTTAAAGCGTACAACTTTACCCGCATCAGTGAACAACATAATTTCGTTGCTACCATCGGTAATATCAACACCAATTAAGCTATCACCTTCGTTTAAGTTAACGGCAATAATACCGCTAGCACGTTGACGGCTGTATGCAGTCAATGGTGTTTTCTTAACCGTACCAAATGCTGTCGCCATAAAGATGTACTTATCATCTTCATAATCGCGTACTGGCAGGATTGCAGTAATACGTTCATCTGCTTCAAGTGGTAATAAGTTAACAATTGGCTTACCGCGCGCTGCGCGACTTGCAAGTGGTAACTGATACACTTTAAGCCAATATAATCGACCCGCTGTAGAGAAACAAAGAATAGTATCGTGCGTATTGGCAACCAATAAACGTTCAATGAAATCTTCATCTTTCATCTTAGTTGCTGATTTACCTTTACCACCACGACGCTGCGCTTCGTAATCAGTTAATGCTTGATACTTAACGTATCCTTCGTGTGACAAGGTCACAACCACGTTTTCTTCGTTGATTAAATCTTCAAGGCTTATATCGTGTGCTGCAGCATTTATTTCAGTGCGGCGCTCATCACCATATTGCTCTTTAATTTCAACGAGCTCATCACGAATAACTTCCATTAAACGCTCTGGATTTGCCAAAATGAATAATAACTCGGCAATCAACTCAAGTAATGATTGATATTCGGTAAGAATTTTTTCGTGTTCAAGACCAGTAAGTTTATGTAAACGTAAGTCTAATATTGCTTGAGCTTGTTGCTCAGAAATATAGTACTGACCATCACGAATACCAAGCTCGCTTGCTAACCAATCTGGGCGTGCCACGTTGTCTTCGCCTGCTTTATCAAGCATGGCTTTAACATTACCTAATTCCCATGGACGCGCTGTTAATGCAACTTTTGCTTCAGCAGGTGTTGGCGACTTACGAATAAGTTCGATAATTGGGTCAATGTTAGCCAGTGCAATCGCTAAACCTTCTAGCGTATGCGCACGGTCGCGGGCTTTGCGTAAATCAAATACCGTACGACGGGTAACAACTTCACGGCGGTGAATAATAAACTCTTCAAGCATTTCTTTTAAGTTGAAACACTTAGGTTGGTTATTAATTAACGCAACCATATTCATACCAAACACAGTTTGTAACTGAGTTTGTGAATAAAGGTTGTTTAAAATAACTTCACCTACGTCACCACGTTTGATCTCGATAACGATACGCATACCGTCTTTATCTGATTCATCACGTAATGCGCTGATCCCTTCAATTTTTTTATCTTTAACTAACTCGGCGATTTTTTCAATCAAACGTGCTTTGTTAACTTGGTAAGGGATTTCATGAACAATAATGGTTTCGCGACCCGTCTTTTCATCGGTTTCGATGTCAGCACGCGCACGCATGTACACTTTACCACGACCGGTTTGATAAGCTTGTTCAATGCCTTTTTTACCGTTAATAATCGCCGCAGTTGGGAAATCAGGCCCAGGAATGTAATCCATTAACTCCGTAATGGTCAATTCAGGGTTTTGAATAAGCGCTAAACAGCCATTCACGACTTCTGTTAAGTTATGTGGCGGAATATTTGTTGCCATACCAACCGCAATACCCGATGAACCATTAACTAACAGGTTAGGTATTTTAGTGGGTAACACATCAGGAATTTGCTCTGTGCCATCGTAGTTAGGCACAAAATCAACCGTTTCTTTTTCAAGATCGGCTAATAATTCGTGCGACATTTTTGCCATACGTACTTCTGTATAACGCATTGCCGCTGCTGAATCACCATCAACCGAACCAAAGTTACCCTGACCATCTACTAGCATGTAACGCAGTGAGAATGGCTGAGCCATACGTACGATGGTGTCATAAACTGCACTGTCGCCGTGTGGGTGGTATTTACCGATTACGTCACCGACCACACGGGCCGATTTTTTGTAAGGCTTGTTCCAGTCATTACTAAGCTCGTTCATTGCAAACAAAACGCGGCGGTGAACAGGTTTTAAACCGTCACGTACGTCTGGTAATGCACGTCCTACAATTACACTCATGGCGTAATCTAAGTAGGAGTTTTTTAACTCGTCTTCAATATTGACTGGCAGAATTTCATTGGCGAGATCAGTCATTTGATATCACATTCCTTCAGTATCAGCTCTTAACAACCCAGTATTAGGTATTAAGAGTGTTTGTTATTATTTCTAAGTAACCATGCTATCACAATTAATTTTAATTTACAGGCGCAAAACTTTGCGATTTATCAATTTAGGCCTATATAATGGCCTCAGATTGACGAGGAAGTATTTTATGACCGAACATCAAAATGTAGATAACGCAGAAATAGCAAAGTTTGAAGCCATCGCAGAGCGTTGGTGGGATTTAGAAGGCGAATTTAAGCCGCTTCACGAAATTAATCCATTACGATTAGATTTCATCGCAGACAAAACCAAAGGATTATTTAATAAAGAAACCCTCGATGTAGGATGTGGTGGTGGCATTTTAAGTCACAGCATGGCGCGAATGGGCGCAAACGTAACTGGTATCGATATGGGGCAAGAGCCTTTAACTGTCGCCAAGTTACACAGCTTAGAAACAAGTGTCCCCGTTGAGTATATAAAAGTACCTGCAGAGCAGTTTGCAGATGAGCACCCTGAGCGCTTTGATGTGATCACTTGTATGGAAATGTTAGAGCACGTCCCCGACCCTGCTTCTATTATTCATGCGGTCGCTAAATTAGCAAAACCTGGGGCCGATGTTTTTTTCTCTACTCTTAATAAAACCCCAAAAGCTTACTTATACGCTATTGTCGGTGCAGAAAAACTGTTAAAAATGGTCCCAGAGGGTACCCATGACCATAAAAAGTTTATTAAACCTGCGCAATTAATTGCATGGGCAGAGCAAGCTGGCTTAAAAGTACGTGCCAGTGCTGGTTTAAGTTACAACCCGCTTTCTAAGCAATACACAATGAATGATGATGTAAGCGTAAATTATATGCTGCATTTTGAGAAGTTAGTGTAATGGCAAGCTCTCAAACCCCCATTGCCCTAATGGAATATCAAGCATTGCTGTTTGACTTAGATGGCACTTTACTCGATACCGCTGATGATTTAGGCGCCGCACTAAACACCGTGCTGCAAAATCATCAACAACCCCAAGTGGGCAGTGATATATATCGACCCGCAGCTTCAAACGGTGCTGCCGCTTTATTGGCTGCTGGTTTTAAAGAAAGCTGGGCGCAACAACCGCAAGAGCAACTTTTACATGAGCTAGTTACGCAATACGCTGCCAACATTGCCACCCATACCCAATGTTTTGTAGGAATAGAGCAATTACTAATCGCACTTGATAACAAAGCAATCCCTTGGGGAATTATGACCAATAAGCCCGGATTTTTAACTGATCCTTTAGTCAAGGCGATTCCTGCATTAAAAAATGCACGTATTGTGGTGAGCGGTGATACCTTAGCTGAATCTAAGCCCTCACCCCTTCCTTTACTGTATTGCGCTGAGCAAATGAGTGTAGATCCTTCGCGTTGCTTATATATAGGTGATGCGCAGCGTGACATTCAAGCAGGTAAAGCAGCCAATATGCACACCGCAACCGCACTATGGGGATATGTACCGAGTGTTGACGAGGCATTGGCTTGGAATGCGGATTTTAATTGGCACAGTCCTATAGATGCATTTAACCACATATAGTGTCATGTTAATTAATAAACACTACATATTGTGATTGTGTTAGTTTTTACGCAAAGCTTGATGATAAAAAAAGCAGACAAAATTTATTTTTAAAAAGCGTAAATTTAATCTTTCCTTAGTTGATTTTTACAAATTTCAACTTAACCGAATGATCAAAGGTTAATGCCTACTAACACAATTGCGTTATCCCAACGTTATCCACAATGAGAGCGGTTTCTGTCCCTTGCAAAAGATCCCAGACCACACTATCTTGTGATCTCTAATTTGAACAACACCAGATATTGTGGCTAAATGTTATTCAATTAAATTCACCAAACCGGTGAAAATAACAATAAACGAATAGGCACTGCGCTTTTTTAGGTGCACGCATTGGTCAAAAATATTTAATTCCCAAGGAATACAGGCAAAGCTATGAACCAACAGTTATCTGTAAGCAAACGTGACGGTCGTAAAGAGCCACTCGATCTTGATAAGATCCATCGCGTTATTGAATGGGCCGCCGAAGGTTTAAATAACGTTTCGGTTTCACAAGTTGAACTTAAATCGCATATTCAATTTTATGACGGTATTCGTACTAAAGACATCCACGAAACGATTATTAAAGCTGCTGCGGATCAGATTTCTAAAGAATCGCCTGATTATCAGTACCTTGCTGCTCGTTTAGCTGTATTCCATTTACGTAAAAAAGCCTATGGCCAGTTTGAGCCACCGCGTCTTTTTGACCATGTTACTAACATGGTTGAACAAAAACGCTACGATGCACATTTACTTGTTGATTACACAGAGCAAGAATTAGATGAGCTAGATGCGTACTTAGATCATTCTCGCGATCTTAACTTTAGCTACGCAGCAGTAAAACAGCTTGAAGGTAAATACCTAGTTCAAAACCGTGTAACGGGTGAAATTTACGAAAGCGCGCAGTTTTTATATATCTTAGTGGCTGCAAGCTTATTCTCTGATTACCCTCGTGATACACGTATTGATTACATCAAACGTTTTTATGATGCGGTTTCATTATTTAAAATTTCTTTACCTACGCCAATTATGTCGGGCGTACGTACACCAACACGCCAGTTTAGCTCATGTGTACTTATTGAGTGTGGCGATAGCCTAGACTCAATTAATGCTACATCATCAGCAATTGTTAAATACGTTTCTCAACGTGCTGGTATTGGTATTAATGCAGGTCGTATTCGTGCATTAGGTAGCCCTATTCGTAACGGTGAAGCGTATCACACTGGCTGTATTCCGTTTTATAAGCACTTTCAAACAGCGGTTAAAAGCTGTTCGCAAGGCGGTGTACGTGGTGGCGCAGCAACCCTTTTCTACCCGCTTTGGCATTTAGAAGTTGAAAACTTATTAGTGCTTAAAAACAACCGTGGCGTTGATGATAACCGCGTACGTCACTTAGATTACGGCGTACAGTTTAATAAACTCATGTACTCACGTTTAATTAAAGACGATTACATTACGTTATTCAGCCCCTCTGACGTGCCTGGCCTTTACGATGCATTTTTTGAAGACCAAGACGAGTTTGACGCGCTATATGTAAAATATGAGCAAGACGAGTCAATTCGTAAAAAACGAATTAAAGCGATTGAACTGTTCTCTATGTTTGCTCAAGAACGTGCTAGCACGGGTCGTATTTACTTACAAAACGTTGACCACTGTAATACACACAGTCCGTTTATCTCAAAAGTGGCTCCGATCCGTCAATCTAACTTATGTTTAGAAATTGCGTTACCAACTAAGCCTCTTAGCAACGTGAATGATGAAGAAGGTGAAATTGCACTTTGTACATTATCTGCGTTTAACTTAGGCGCGATTGAGTCTTTAGATGAACTAGAAGAGTTAGCTGAGCTTGCAGTACGCGCACTTGATAACCTACTTGATTTCCAAGACTACCCAGTACCTGCAGCTAAAAATGCAACCATGGGACGTCGTACGCTAGGCATAGGCGTTATTAACTACGCATACTACCTAGCTAAAAACGGTAAGCGTTATTCAGATGGCAGCGCAAATGCGCTTACGCACAAAACATTTGAAGCGATTCAGTACTACCTAATGAAAGCATCTAATGAGCTGGCAAAAGAACGTGGTGCCTGTCCAAAATTTAACGAAACAACGTACTCACAAGGTATTATGCCAACCGATACGTACAAGCGTGATTTAGATAAAATTTGTGATGAACCACTTCATCTTGATTGGGATACGTTACGTGCCAGCATTAAAGAGCACGGTATGCGTAACTCAACACTGAGCGCATTAATGCCATCAGAAACATCATCGCAAATATCTAATGCAACCAATGGCATTGAGCCACCGCGTGGCCATATTAGTGTTAAAGCAAGTAAAGACGGTATTTTAAAACAAGTTGTCCCTGAGTACGAACGCCTTAAAGATAGCTATGAGTTACTGTGGGATATCCCATCTAACGATGGTTACTTACAATTAGTGGGCATAATGCAGAAATTTATCGACCAAACGATTTCAGCAAATACTAATTATGATCCAAATAAATACGAAGGCGGTAGAGTACCTATGAAAGTCTTACTAAAAGACTTACTTGGTGCCTACAAGCTAGGTGTTAAAACGCTGTACTACCATAACACCCGTGATGGCGCATCAGACGCACAAGAAGACGCTCCAGAAGTGGATGATGATGATTGTGCAGGCGGCGCGTGTAAAATTTAATAGTTAAACTTAAAGCGGGCGCCTTGCCCGCTTTGTCCTGATAGTTTTAGTGATAGTTTTTTGAGTGATAAACATGTCTTATACTACTTTTAGCAGAAATCATAATAACCAAATGCAAGAGCCAATGTTTTTTGGTCAAACCGTTAACGTGTCACGTTACGATCAACAAAAATACCCTATTTTTGAAAAGCTGATTGAAAAACAATTGTCTTTCTTTTGGCGTCCTGAAGAAGTAGACGTAAGTAAAGATCGTTTAGACTTTCAAGCACTTCCTGACCACGAAAAGCATATCTTTTTAAGTAACTTAAAATACCAAACTTTGCTTGATAGTGTTCAAGGCCGTTCGCCTAACGTTGCACTATTGCCAATTGTGTCAATTCCTGAGCTTGAAACATGGATTGAAACATGGGCGTTTAGTGAAACCATTCACAGCCGTTCATACACACATATTATTCGTAATGTAACTCAAGCCCCTGAACTCATTTTTGACGACATTGTTAGCAATGACAAAATTAGTGAACGTGCCGATGCCGTAACCACTTATTACGACGATTTAATTAACTCGGTGTCGCTTTACAACCTGTACGGTGAAGGCAAACATGACATTAATGGTGAAACCGTTGTGGTTAATTTATTTGAGCTGAAAAAGAAATTGTATCTGGCGATGATGTCAGTGAACATTCTTGAAGCTATTCGCTTTTATGTCAGCTTTGCGTGTTCATTTGCGTTTGCCGAGCGTGAGCTAATGGAAGGCAATGCTAAAATTATTAAGCTTATTGCCCGTGATGAAGCGCTTCACCTTTCAGGCACTCAGCATATTTTAAATATTATGCAAGATGGCAAAGACGACCCTGAAATGGCAATTGTTGCTGCACAGTGCCGTGAAGAAGCAATCAAGATGTTTGTTGACGCTGCAGAGCAAGAAAAAGAATGGGCCGAGTACCTGTTTAAAGATGGTTCAATGATTGGCTTAAATAAGCATATTTTATGTCAGTATGTTGAATACATTACCAATGCACGCATGACTGCTATTGGTTTACCAGCACAGTTTGATAATAACAGTAATCCGATTCCATGGATCAACTCATGGCTTGTTTCTGATAACGTGCAAGTTGCTCCACAAGAAGCGGAAATTAGCTCATACCTTGTAGGTCAAATTGATTCACAGGTTGATGCTGCTGAATTTGGTGACTTTGATTTATAATGACTGATAGAACCACTGCAAGTGTCACGCTTGCAGATAACAGCCAGTGCTTAGATTTTACCGCTGGCTGCCCTTCTCTTTTACACTGCTTAGAATCGAATAAAATTGATGTTGCTTACCAGTGCCGTGAGGGATATTGTGGTGCGTGTCGTGCTACGCTTGTCTCTGGTGAAGTCAATTACAATGAAGAACCGTTAGCCTTTGTGCGTGATGGTGAAATACTATTGTGTTGCTGCAAGCCCAATGGTGATATCAGTATTAATTTAAAGTAACTAGCAAACCACACAGTATAATGCCTAACAGCTCGCTTTATTCACTTACCTGTTTCTGCAATTATTACTCAAGTAATCGCGATTATAGCCGTGTTATTTACTCTGAATAAGCAGCAGGTACAAATCGGTAATGACCCGTAATTGTATAAGCAAAAAGCATATCGCTCATTTCAGGTCCGCGACCAATATTGTGCACAATAAGCGGGTGACCACTGTCCTGCGCAATTTGATTAACGACCATACCTATGTGCGGTAAATTGCCTGGCAGCATCCAAGTGACTATGTCACCGGTTTTATAATCTGCTGCATTAAGCGATTTAGTTAACACTTGAGCATGGCGCTCAAAGTAAACCTGTAAGTTAGGTACACGTCGATGATCAATGTTTTTATCTGGCTTGGTTAATCCCCAAATACGCTTAGAAGGATATGCGCGAAAATTGGCCTGCATGTCTTCATGTACTAACTTTTGTAAATCAATACCAAGCTGTCGATACGACCTAATTATAACATCAGTACACACACCAATATTATCGGGCACATCGCCACCAGGGTATTCAAGCCTATGATAGGCGCCATCGTAAGTTACTTGTTGCGTTGTTCTGTGGATCAATGCATTGACGATATCGTCATCAAAAGAGCTCGCCTGCACATCAAGGGCAGATAAAGCTAGTAAATAGAGCACAAAGCGCGACATATAAATTCCTTTTATAATATTTATTAACTAAAGCTGTTGAGTAATATAGTCAGGAATATTAAATTTATTTCCATTGCTGGTAAAGTGTGCATCAAGTTTATAGGCCATTTTTTCAAGCGGAGCATCATTGTAACCACAGGTTTGGATTTCATTGATGTAGCGCATAATAAAAGCGTGAGCACCGAGCTCGCGCCATTGAACTACATGAGCCAGCTCATGAAAATGCACTCTTAAATTACGCGCAACATGAGGTAATATGTAATAAGTGTTTTTATAGGTGATCCCTGCTACATCCATGTCAATAAAATCGCTTAAACCAATTTCACGTAAACCAGCAAAGTCAGGCTTGGGAATGTGTTCAACAACCACATAAAATGCAGTTTTCAAAAATTCATGCGGGTAAAAGCCAGCAAATTCGCTAGCAAATGTATCACAGCATATTCTTTGATGAACATACTCGCTATTCGTTTTATCAATCCATTGTTCTATTTGCGCTAGCATTTTTTCTCCAAAAAATTTGCTTAGTGACTTAACTTAAGCATAAACATTTAATGACGCAGAATTTGCTTTTATCAATAAAAAAGCGCCAATGGTATTATTACTGACGCTTATTATTAATAATGGCTATAAAGTTGCCTAGCCTTCTTCTTCAACCAATGATTCTAATAACTCATGGATCTCTGATTTTAATTCTTTGTCTTCAATTTTATTCGCACTGATTTTAGCATCTTGCAGATTTTTAATTGCCGCTTCTTTATCACCCAGCTCAAGCTGTAAAGTAGCCATAGAAAAGGCAACAGACGACATATGATCTTTGTTATTAATTTCTATCGACTTCTGTAACGCTTTTTCGTAAGTCTCGATAGCTTCTTCTAGCTCTACGGTGAAATCAGCCAATGTTTCCCACTGAACAGGGTGATCTTTCGCTGTATTTTCGTTTTCAATACAAATAGCTTTTAGCTCAGCATATAAAGATTCAAACTGTTTAGTATCATTTTTATTAGCCGCTGCCATCAGCTTTTCCGCCAAATCGTGAACCGCTTTGTATACTTTAGTATTCATAATTACTCGCTACCTTATTAACGCGCCTTTTTTGACTTATTAAAGGCATCGTATTCGAAATATATTCCCTAATAGTACATTATTATTAAGCGCTGCGTTGTTACAAAAGTATTATAAGCGATAAAAACAGAGGTTTAATTTAAAAACCTGGATATTACAGTGCTACACTTAACGCTTAATTTAAGTCGCAATAGTAAATACCTACCCTATGCAAAATTGCAATCAATGCGGTAAATGCTGCACTAAATATGGTGCGGCAGATTTAGATACAAATCAGGATGAAATTGAAATGTGGGCGTTATTCAACCCAGAAATATTTCAATATGTTAAAAACGATCAGTTATGGTTTGATCCCAAAACAGGCAAGCAATTAACGCAATGCCCATTTTTAGTACTTAGCAGTAAAAAATATCCACAAGAAAAAGATAAATATACATGCAGTATTTACCATGACCGTCCTCAAGATTGCCGACACTACCCAAGTTTAATTTCAGAAATGATAAACGATGACTGTGAAATGCTTGAACCAATCGATAAACAAAATCCTTTCAAAGCACAAAAAAAATTAGACATACTAATGATAGACAGCCGCTCTTAAGCGAATAAATATAACAAATGCACTGATCTGTAATAATGAGCTGGTAATGTAAATTTAACGCGATTATTTTGCCATTCAACGCAAAATTAAAAGTTATAGTATAACATTGTTGATGATGCCATTTTGTAGTGTTATATTATATCACAACATAACAACCACGATTCGAAGTAATTATGACAAAGTTAACACTCATATCCTCAGCGCTACTGTCTGTTTTGTGTTCTCACTCTGCCCTAGCAGCAACGATTAACGGCACAGTAACAGATTCAAAAAAACAACCTATTGCTAATGCAACTATTCATGTTCATGGAAAGTCACAAAGCGTGAAAAGCAATGAACAAGGTCAGTTTAGCATCGATATAGATGCTAAAAGCCAATTACATATTAGTAAAGATAACTACATCGATTCACGTATATCGCTTGAGAATGTAAACGATACAATTACTGTTACATTAAAGCCGTCTTCGGTTGAAACTGTTGTTGTGTATGCCTCGGCACTGCATAAAAATAGCTTAGAAATGATTTCACCTGTAAGCGTACTATCAGGGGATGAACTAAAAAATAAAGCGAAACCGACCCTAGGTGAAACACTTAAAGGAATACCAGGAGTAAACGCGAGTTATTTCGGCCCTGTCTCTTCAAGTCCGATTATTCGTGGCCTAGGTGGTCCTCGTGTTAAAATTACTCAAAACGGTTTAGATAGCAGTGATGCATCACGTATTGGTCCAGATCACGCAACATCAAGTGATAGCTTAGCCGCTGAACAAATTGAAGTACTACGAGGCCCAAGCACCCTACTATATGGCTCTGGTGCGATTGGCGGTGTAGTAAATGTGGTTGATAACCGTATTCCAACCAATAATATTGACGCACTCTCGGGAGCGGCACAATACACACACGATACCGTTTCAAATGCGAACACTTATGCGGCAAAATTAGAAACAGGCAACAATAATTTTAATTTTCATTTTGATGGCACCAAACGCAGTGGTGATGACTATCAAACGCCTCGCTTTAACCTACCGGATGAACATGAAGAAGGTGAAGTACACATTGAGGGCGATGAAGAAACAGCCACTTCAGTTGAAAATACCTTTATCGACAGTGAAACAGTAAACTTTGGTACCAGCTATGTCGGTGAGCATTTAACTGTTGGCTTTTCATACGGCAATATTGAAACAGATTATGGCATTCCTGGGCATTCACATGATCACGGTCATGCCCATGAAGAAGAAGGCGATCATGAAACGCACGCGGATGAAGAACACGCAGAAACTCCCGTTTATGCTCATTTAGAGCAAGATCGTTGGCAAGGACTGGTAAGCTATGCATTTCATGATAACTGGATTGAATCGATTAATCTTCGTCTTGGCTACACCGACTACACTCACAGTGAAATTGAAGATGGCGCGATTGGCACCACATTTAGTAACGAAACCACTGAAGCACGTTTAAATGTAGAGCATCAGTTAGGCCAATGGCATGGCATGATTGGCTATCACTATAGTGAATCTGATTACGATGCAATTGGCGAAGAAGCGTTTACGCCTGCAAGTGTCACTACCACCCATGCGTTATATCTACTTGAAGAACGCACATTTGGCGATGTCACCGTAGAGCTTGGCGCCCGCCTAGAAGATTATGATATCAAAAGTGATGTAGATACACATCAGCACAGCCATGATGAACAACCTGTATCGGCAGATGAGACCATTAACTACACCCAAAGCTTTACTAATGTAAGTGCCTCAGCCGGTGCGATTTGGGAGTATATGCCAAGTCACAACCTAGCCGTTAGCTTATCACATTCAGAGCGTGCGCCACTTTCAGCTGAATTACTCTCTAATGGTTTGCATGTTGCCACAGGTACTTATGAGCTTGGCTTGGGCTATCATATTGAAGGGGCAGAAGCGCATTTTGAACCTGAAGAAATTAAACAAGAGACCTCTACCAATCTTGATATTAGTTTACGTCGTTTTAGCGGTGACTTTGGCTACACCGTCAACTTTTTCTATAACGATATTAAAAACTTTTATTATCAACAAAACACCGGATTAGTGTTTGATGAGATGGATGGCTTTGAGTCTGCTGCCAATGGACACAGCGATGCAATTGATGTTTATCAATTTACCAGTAAAGATGCGCAGCTTTATGGTTTTGAATTTGATGCACATTATCAAATAAACCCCAGCGCCATGGTAAAAGTATTTGGTGACTCTACTCGCGCCAAACTAAAAGATAATGAAGGTAATTTACCACGTATCCCTGCCAATAAATTGGGCTCAGAACTACAATATAC
>NZ_JBQKUL010000052.1:0-27601 GCF_054968565.1 Pseudoalteromonas sp. G5_S1_54_S4
GTAAATAAATTAAAAAAAATGCGTTTTTTTTCATTTTTACAGTTGAATTAAGTTTGTGGCATCCCTATTAACTAGTCATCGAATGTATTAACGAATTTAGAAGTTGGAGAAGATTCATGGGTAGAATTATTGGAATCGATTTAGGTACTACTAACTCTTGTGTTGCAGTACTTGATGGTGACAAAGCACGTGTTATTGAAAATGCGGAAGGCGATCGCACAACCCCGTCTATTATTGCTTATACGCAAGACGGTGAAACGTTAGTAGGTCAACCTGCAAAACGTCAAGCGGTAACTAACCCAACAAACACGTTATTTGCAATCAAACGTTTAATTGGTCGTCGCTTTGAAGACGAAGAAGTACAACGTGATATCGGCATCATGCCTTTCAAAATTATCAAAGCAGATAATGGCGATGCATGGGTAGAAGCAGGCGGTGAAAAACGCGCTGCACCACAAATTTCTGCTGAAGTACTGAAAAAAATGAAGAAAACGGCTGAAGACTTCTTAGGTGAAGAAGTAACTGAAGCGGTAATCACAGTACCGGCATACTTTAACGATTCACAACGTCAAGCTACAAAAGATGCGGGCCGTATTGCGGGTCTTGAAGTAAAACGTATTATCAATGAGCCAACAGCTGCAGCCCTTGCATACGGTATGGATAAAAACCGTGGCGAAAACGTAGTAGCGGTATACGACTTAGGTGGTGGTACTTTCGATTTATCAATCATTGAAATTGATGAAGTTGAAGGCGAGCACACATTTGAAGTACTTGCGACAAATGGTGACACTCACTTAGGTGGTGAAGATTTTGATAACCGTGTAATCAACTACTTAGTTGCTGAATTCAAGAAAGATCAAGGTATCGATTTACAAAATGATCCGCTTGCAATGCAACGTGTTAAAGAAGCAGCAGAGAAAGCAAAAATTGAGCTTTCATCAGCACAATCTACAGAAGTTAACCTTCCGTACGTAACCGCTGATGCATCAGGTCCTAAGCACATGAACGTGAAATTAACACGTGCTAAGCTTGAGTCACTGGTTGAAGACTTAGTGACTAAGTCGATTGAACCGCTTAAACGCGCATTAGCTGATGCTGACCTATCTGTGAACGATATCAACGATATCATTCTAGTGGGTGGTCAAACGCGTATGCCACTTGTTCAAAGAACAGTTGCTGAGTTCTTTGGTAAAGAGCCACGTAAAGACGTTAACCCTGATGAAGCGGTAGCTGTGGGTGCTGCGATTCAAGGTGGTGTACTTGCAGGTGACGTGAAAGACGTACTATTACTAGACGTATCACCATTATCTCTAGGTATTGAGACGATGGGGTCAGTAATGACAGCACTGATTGAGAAAAACACAACGATTCCTACTAAGAAATCGCAAACATTCTCAACAGCAGAAGATAATCAATCTGCAGTAACTATTCATGTGTTACAAGGTGAGCGTAAACGTTCAAGTGATAACAAATCGCTAGGTCAATTTAACCTAGAAGGCATTCGCCCAGCACAACGTGGTACGCCACAAATCGAAGTAACATTCGATGTTGATGCCGATGGTATCTTACATGTATCTGCAAAAGATAAAGATACAGGTAAAGAGCAAAAAATCACTATTCAAGCCTCTTCTGGCTTAAGTGATGAAGAAGTTGAAAAAATGGTTCGTGATGCAGAAGCGCACGCTGAAGACGATAAAAAGTTTGAAGAGTTAGTAGCTGCACGTAACCAAGCTGATGCACTTGTTCACGGTACACGTAAGCAAATTGAAGAAGCGGGTGATGCTCTGCCAAGCGAAGACAAAGACGCGATTGAAGCGGCTGTTGTTGACCTAGAAGCAGCAATTAAGAGTGATGACAAAGCAGAGATTGAAGCGAAAACGCAAGCGCTTGCTGAAAAGTCTCAAAAGCTAATGGAAATCGCTCAAGCTAAAGCACAACAAGCTGGTGGTGACGCTGGTGAACAACAACAGTCAGCTAAGCAAGATGACGATGTTGTTGATGCAGAGTTCGAAGAAGTTAAAGACGACAAGTAATTGTTGCTAACGCTTCTCGCTAATTTAAAACACATGACCAAATCAAGTGTTTGAGTTAGGATGAACACATGAGGCGCGTAGGCTAAAGCTTAACGCGCCTTTTGCATGTAAAGAGAAGTGAATAAAACGCTTTAAAAATTCAATGATAAATCGATATGATTTATCGGTTTGTCCAGCAGCTAACGCTGTAAATAGAAAAGAGTAGTGTGATAGATATGTCAAAACGCGATTATTACGAAGTCCTCGGCGTAAGCAAAGATGCGAGTGAGCGAGACATAAAAAAAGCGTATAAACGCTTAGCGATGAAATATCACCCCGATCGTACCGCCGGTGATAAAGACCTTGAAACTAAATTCAAGGAAGTTAAAGAAGCTTACGAAATACTGACTGATGCGCAAAAGCGTCAAATGTATGACCAATACGGCCATGCAGCCTTCGAACAAGGTGGTGGCGGTGGTCACGGTGGCTTTGGCGGCGGCCAAGGTGATTTTGGTGATATTTTTGGTGACGTATTTGGTGATATTTTTGGTGGCGGCGGTGGTCGACGTCAATCACGCCAGCAACGTGGCTCAGATTTACGTTACAACATGGACTTAAGCTTAGAAGAAGCGGTTCGTGGTAAAGAAGTTGAGATTAAAGTACCTACTTGGGTTAGTTGTGAACCATGTGATGGCAGTGGTGCTAAAGCGGGCTCTAAACCAAAAACATGTACAACCTGTCATGGTGCAGGCCAAGTACAAATGCGACAAGGTTTTTTTGCCGTGCAGCAAACCTGTCCGACGTGTCATGGACAAGGTCAGATCATTTCAGATCCTTGTAATAAATGTCATGGGCAAGGCCGTGTAGAAAAAACTAAAACGCTATCGGTTAAAATCCCAGCAGGCGTAGATACTGGCGATCGTATTCGCTTATCAGGTGAAGGCGAAGCAGGCATGCATGGTGCACCAGCAGGTGACTTGTATGTGCAAGTATCTGTTCGTGAACACAAAATATTTGTTCGTGAAGCTAATAATTTATATTGTGAAGTACCAATAAGCTTTACCACCGCAGGCCTTGGCGGTGAAATTGAAGTGCCAACGCTTGATGGGCGTGCAAAACTTAAAATACCGTCAGAAACACAAACGGGCAAAATGTTCCGTATGCGTGGCAAAGGTGTTAAGTCAGTACGCAGTGGTGCTCAAGGCGATTTAATTTGTAAGGTTGTGATTGAAACGCCAGTTAATTTAAACGAGCGTCAACGTGACTTACTTAAAGAATTAGATGAAAGTATGGGCAAAGACAGCTCAAAAAACCGCCCTAAAGAGCAAGGCTTTTTTGATGGGGTTAAAAAGTTTTTTGATGACTTAACTAAGTAATTAGTCGGATCAATAGACCCTAATAAAAACGGCGCTTTTTTAGCGCCGTTTTTTTATGTTTAATGTGCTAAATTATTAGGGAAATTTATTTTGGACTTTATCAGATGACCCCCGCTATAGAGCAGCTAAAAAAAAGCGATATTAAGTTTGACATACTTAGTTACGAGCACGATATAAACAATACTAATTTCGGCCTCGAAGCGGTTGAAAAGCTTAATCTTAACAGCGCCCAAGTATTTAAAACCCTAGTGCTAGAAACCTCAGAGCAACAGCTTATTGTAGCGGTGACTCCCGTCACTCAGCAGGTTAACTTAAAACAGCTTGCGAAGCTTTGTGCAGTAAAAAAAGTGATGATGGCAGACCCACAAAAAGTGCAGGCGAGTACCGGTTATATTTTGGGAGGAGTAAGCCCCGTTGGCCAAAAAAAGCGGCTAAAAACATACATACACTCCAGTGCGTTAGATTTTGAAATGATATATGTTAGTGCCGGAAAACGAGGGTTAGAAGTAACACTAAGTGCAAAAAGTTTAGCACATATAACCCAAGCTTCGTTTGCAGTTTTTTAAACTTTTGTTTAGCTAAAATAAGGGGATACAAGTATCCATCTGATTACTTGCGGCAATAGGTATTGTTAACTAATGTTGTTACTACACATAACACGTTTTTGTTAATACCTTTTAGATTGGCGTGTCGCCTTTACTTTGTTTTAATGAAAATTTGCTCGCAGCTATTTTGGTAAAACATACGCATGAAAATACTTGTTGTTGATGATATGCCGTTAATGCGTCATGTATTAATTAATATGTTAAGGCAGTTAGATTATAAAGATATTGTTGAAGCCACAGATGGGCTTCAAGCATTAAACATACTGCAAAATCAAATGTTTGATTTGGTTATAACAGACCTTCATATGCCTAAAATGGATGGCATTACTTTACTTGATAATATTAGAAAAGATGCCGAGCTGAAAAACCTTCCTGTACTTATGGTGACCTGTGAAGATAGTTCTTCGACTGTCAAAAAAGCGATTAATGCTAAAGTGTCAGGGTTTATCGTGAAGCCTTTTAATATGAATGTGTTATCAGCTCAATTAACCCGTTTATCGATAAAAGCCTAAAGCGAATCGTTCATAAAGTAGAGTTATCTACCGACTGTTTAAAAAATATATTAGCGCAACAGCCGTTCATTATTTTCTACCGCTGATGTGATAGCATTATGCTATTAACTAATCGTAAAGTAATTATTGAGGAAGTATGGCTAAGCCCAATAAAAAAGGGCCTACAAAAACGGTCGATATATTTTGTTCTGCGTGTAAGGCACCGTTATTCAAATACCGTAAAGGTGGCAAAGGTGCTTTAGTAAAATGTTTTATAGAAAGAATAACCCAAGATCACACCCATACTGAATGCGTATGCCCAGGCTGTGAACGACCTTTTGCCCGCCCCACAATTATAAGAGGGACCCCTGCCTATAAAATGATTGGTGGTAAAGTCACGTTTAAATAAACGTTTTGTTTATAGTCTAAAGTAGTGAGGGGCGGACATAAGCCCTTGTTTGCTTTTATTTCGCTGGTAAACTTCGCTGGTTTTGCTGTTTCAATGATTGAAAAAAACCCTCCCCATGGATTGGGCCAGTCAGTTGGGTTTTAAAATGGAAAAGGATAGACGTGTGATCGCACTTTTATTTGATATTGTTGGTATGAGTGGCACTTTTTTAGTGGTTGGTTCATTTTTTTTACTGCAACTAAATAAAGTTTCACCTAAAAGTTTAACGTATAACTTAATGAATTTAAGTGGCGCTATTTTGTTACTTATTAGCCTTTGTTATAACTTTAACTTAGCAAGCTTTGTGATTGAAATATTTTGGATTGCAGCCTCATTAATTGGCTTATACAAATATTTTAAAGACAAACCTGTCGTTGCAAAAGCGTAAATTAAGCTAAAACAGCACACCTTAAAAGGTGATTAAACCGTGGAATGTAATATTTCACGGTTTTTTAGTTTTAGTACAATTGTTAACAAAAAGTTTCTTCTGCAAAGGGGGATAACTCGTTACAATATTGGCTATTACTTATTATTGGCATCATAGTTGTCATAGGCGTTTATGTTCTCCATCCCCAAAAAAATTATTTTTGCCTGTATATTGTTAGTACTATTATTGGTGGTCACCTTTTCGTTTGGTCGTGCTTATGATTTAGGGCAAGCCAAAATTGAAGCTGATCAACAAGTCATCCAATTAAATAATTATATCGATAACGAACTCGCTCGATTTGCGGCTATCCCTCAGCTGCTAACTGAAAATAACGTATTGATTCGTTTTACTAATAATGAATCACAACACTTTAATGCAATTAACAATTACCTTGCTGATATTCAACAAGCCAGTGGTGCCTCAGATGTATACATACTAGATACTCATGGCGATGTTATTGCCAGTAGTAACTGGCAAACCGACTATACATTTTTAGGTAGTAACTTTGCATTTAGACCTTATTTTAAACAAGCGTTTGCCGGTGAAAAGGTCGCATACTTTGCACTTGGTCAGCGCTCAAAAGAGCGCGGAATTTATTTTTCTCAAGCTATTTACCTAGATGGAAAAGCCATTGGTGTGGTGGCGCTTAAAATTAATGTCGCTAAATTTGAAAACGATCGTTCGCTTTTAAATACCTCAAAAGGAAGCCATTTTTATTTGCAACTTGCCGATAATATTATTGCCATGTCAGATGAACCCGCATGGCGTTTAAATAGTTTTACAGAGCTTGATATTACCGCGCGTCGTGATATTAAACAGCGCCGTGCTTACTTAGATCATCAACCGTTACAAATTAAACAACAGCGCTACAAAAGCCAAGGCATTGAGCAATTTAAAATTGCTAAAGATGAATACGTTGCCGCCTCAAGACCCTTAACTCATCTGAATGCAACCATGACAGTGCTTGTTGATATTTCAAACATTAATGCCTTACAGGTGCCTAGATTACTATGGCTAGTGTTATTTTATTGGGTGTTTATTTTTGTTGGATATAGCTTATTGGCACGCTTTGCCGGATATAAAAAATTACTGTATTCGCGTCACAGTTTAGAGCTCGAAGTACTAGAGCGTACCCAAGCACTCGAAAAAGCCCAAACCGCATTAGTACAGTCGGCAAAATTAGCCACTATTGGGCAATTGAGTGCGGGCATTAATCACGAAATTAACCAACCGCTCAGCGCAATGAACACCTATTTAGCCAGTGCTAAAATTTTCCTAAAAAAAGGAAAGCTCAACGCATTAAATGAAAACTTAATCATTATTGAGAATTTAGTAGAGCGGGTGCATAAAATAGTGGCGCAGCTTAAACACTTTAGTAAACCGGCGACCATGCAACTGCGACCTCATCCACTGTCGGCGTTATTAAACAATGCGTTGATGATAACCCATCCGCAACTTAAACAAGACGATGTTAACGTAAGTGCACCGCAGTTTTCGCAAGAGATCACGGTGTGGGTCGATGCGTTAAAATTTGAACAAGTATTGGTTAATGTGATCACCAATGCATCACAGGCAATGAAAGGTGAGCAAGTTAGAGAGCTCAGTTTTGATGTTGAACGCTTTGAAGAGCGCGTTAAGCTTTCTATATTAGATAGTGGCCCTGGTATTGAGCATCATGTACTGGGGTCTATTTTTGAACCTTTTTATAGTACCAAATCAAGTAACGGTTTAGGGCTGGGCTTATCGATTTCAAAGCAAATTATTGAATCATTTAATGGTTACTTAACTGCACATAATCGCCCTGAAGGCGGTGCGCAATTTATTATTAGTTTATCAAGCATAGAGGCCACTAAAAATGATTGAAGCCGTTGTTTGCAAACAGATTATTGTTATTGATGATGAAGCGATGATCCGCGATTCATTGAATCAGTTATTAACGCTTGAGGGGTATGAGGTACAGTGTTTCAGTGATGCAAGTGTTGCCTTAAGTCGCTTAAATCGTAGTTTTTGTGGCATTGTACTCAGTGATATAAACATGCCCACTATGGATGGTTTAACGTTTATTGAGCAGGTAAAAGCATTTGATAGCGAACTACCAGTGATATTTTTAACCGGTTATGCTGATGTTTCTGTTGCGGTAAAAGCGATGCAACTAGGCGCGTATGATTTATTTGAAAAACCACTGAACGAAAATTTATTAGATTGTATCGCCAGAGCCTCAGATAAACGTGCTTTAGTTATGGAAAATAGAGCGCTGAAGCGTGCGGTTGAAAAGACCTCCGCGCCTGGTGTGCGCATTTTAGGCGAGACCCTTAAAATGCAGCACATGATGAACTTACTCAACACGGTGATTGATACTCCGGCTGATGTGCTGATTGAAGGTGAAACTGGCACAGGTAAAGAATTGGTTGCCCGTTATTTACACGATCATAGTAACCGTTCAAGCTGTCAGTTTGTGGCTATTAACTGTGGCGCAGTCCCAGAGCAATTAATAGAAAGCGAACTGTTTGGGGCTATCAGCGGAGCCTTTACTGGCGCAACACACGATCGCAAAGGTAAATTTGAGTTTGCACAAGGCGGCACCGTTTTTTTAGATGAAATTGAAAGCACTCCTTTATCGCTTCAAGTTAAATTACTACGGGTACTCGAGGAGAGAAAAGTAACCCCCGTTGGTGCTAATAAAGCGATAGAGCTTGATATTCGTATTGTCGCAGCCACCAAAGTCGATTTACTTTCGCTGGTAGAAAAAGGTGAGTTTAGAGCCGACTTATATTACCGATTGAGTTTAGTAAAAGTCAGTATTCCTGCATTAAGAGACAGAAAAGCAGATATTCCACTGTTATTTAAGCATTTTAGCTCTATAGCTGCGACCCGCTTTCATAAACCGTTAGGGGCGCTCAATATAGAACTACAACAACGTTTACTAGCGCACGATTGGCCTGGCAATGTGCGGGAATTGAGAAATCAAGCCGAGCGCGCGGTATTGCTAGGCCCCGATCTGGCATTTGCACAAAGTGACTCAAGCAACAGCACGCTATCATTAGATTTGAGCCTAGCCGAAAAGGTCAGCTTTTATGAGCAATCCTTAATTGAAGAGGCGCTAGAGCTTAACCATGGCAGCATTAAAGACACCATGACAACCTTACAAATTGCGCGTAAAACCCTCTACGATAAAATGAGTAAATATAACCTTAATCGAGATATGTTCACCGATTAATGGGTGGAAATGGTGATGTTGAGTGTTTTTTATGTGTGGAAACCCGCACATTTCAGTGTTTATTTTTAAACCTTTATTTTTTAACTTACTGAAAATATTTATTATTTTTAGTTGGTCATGTTCTTGCTTTGTAGGTGCAGACAACAAGTAGCATCACATAATTAGGACACATAATGAAAAACAATCTATTCCAAGGTTCAGTACTTGCTGCGTTATGCAGTGTTGCCACGTTACCTGCAACCACTTTTGCAGCAGACTACACAGTGTATGGTAAAGCCGAAGTACAAATTGCTAACACCGACACAGGCATAATGCGTTACGCTGACGAAGGCACGCAAATAGATGCCCCTTTTTCGCGTATTGGCATTAAAGGTAACCATAAATTAAATGAGTATTTTACCGCGGTATTTAAATACGAAGTTCAAGTAAAAGGTTTTGAACACGACGACACCAATGAGCCTTTCGCAGCACGTAATACTTACCTTGGCCTAAAAGGTGCGTTTGGTGAAGTGGTGGTTGGGCGAAACGACACGCGCTTTAAATATTCAGAAGGTAAGCTTGATAACTTTAACGAAACCCAAGCAGATATTTCACAAGTTATTGCCGGACAAGACCGATTAGGCGACACCATTACTTATACCTCTAAGTATTGGCATAACGCGCAGTTTTTATTTACCTATGCGCCAAAAGATGACAACAAAGATAACGAAGCAGGATTTGCGGCAACCCTGATTTATGGTGACCGTAGTTTAAATAAAACACCTTACTCTATTTCAATCAGCCACGTTGATTCGCTTAATAACATTAAAGCAAGCCGTATTGCGGGTGTGTATAAGTTTGAAAAATTACAATTAGGGGCATTGTACCAGCATTCAGAATCGATTGGCGGCGCTAAGTCTGGCAACGGTTATGTACTAAGCGCAAGCTATAAGTTAGACAAATGGGTACCTAAAGTACAATTTGCAAAAGATGATTCAAAATTGCGCCAAGATTCAGACGCTACCCAATGGACTACTGGTGTAGACTACATTTTTGATAAGCAAACTACCGCTTACCTTTTGTACACTGACCTCGACCTAGAAGAAAATGCTGATAACAGTGTTGCGCTTGGTCTTAAATATAAATTTTAAGGGCTGAACAAATGACAAAACGTATTTTAGAAAATAACGCGAATAAAAAGCCATCTATGCAATGGCTGTTATTGTTACTTGGCCCATGTGTCATGCTACTTACTTGCTTAGTTGAGCCGCCAGTAGGTATGTCGGCGGCAGCATTTAAAACCGCAGGCTTAGCATTTTGGATGGCCTCGTGGTGGGTGAGTGAGGTAGTGCCTATTCCTGCTACTGCGTTACTCCCTTTAGTGATTTCGCCGATTGTTGATATAGCCGCGATAAAAAGTGTTGCAGCGCCTTATGCGCATCCGCTGATCTTTTTATTTTTAGGTGGCTTTTTAATCTCAATAGCGATGGAGCGTTGGGGATTACACAAGCGTATTGCATTAAGAACTATGCTTTATGCAGGTAAAAAACCAAGCTTACAGATTTTAGCGATGATGTTAGTGACTGCATTTTTATCAATGTGGATGTCTAATACCGCTACAGCAGTAATGATGCTACCTATCGCTTTATCTATTACCCATTTAGTTAAAAGCTCAGATCCTAGTAATGAAGGTTTTGGTAAAGCCCTTTTACTGTCGATTGCTTATGGCGCGAGTATTGGCGGTATTGCTACTTTAATCGGTACTCCACCAAATGCATTAATGGCGGCGTACCTATCAGACAGTTATCAGATTGAAATTGGCTTTGCCGAGTGGATGATTGTTGGTGTGCCTTTAGCGCTCGGTATGTTGCTGATCAGCTGGATTTGGTTAACTAAATTCACTTATAAGGTCGATGCGAATGTACAAGCGAACAAGCGAATTGATACTAAAACGGTATTTTCTTCTCAGCTAAAAGAATTAGGTGAAATGCAACGTGCTGAAAAGGGCGTGTTGTTTGTATTTGCGTTTGCAGCTGTTTGTTGGATATTCAGACCATTACTAGGCGATGTGACCGGGCTTAAAATTTCAGATACCGGTATTGCAATTGCAGCGGCATTATTATTATTTGTACTTCCTGCAAATAAAGGCAGTGATGCGCGTATTTTAGATTGGGAAAGTGCCGCTAAAGTGCCGTGGGGTGTGTTGCTTTTATTTGGGGGGGGCTTGACGCTAGCCTCGCAAATTAAATCATCTGGATTAGCTGTCTACATTGCCAACATGATTGAGGGGGCCAGTGCAATTCCTTTAGTTATGAGCATTCTTGTGGTGGTGGCACTTATTACTTTCTTAACGGAAATTACCAGTAATACGGCAACAGCCGCAGGCTTTTTACCATTGCTGGGGCCTGTTGCTGAGTCAATAACTGGCAGTCCGTTAGTGTGGGTTATTCCAGCTGCGATTGCGTGTAGTTGTGCGTTTATGATGCCAGTAGCCACACCACCCAATGCGATTGTGTTTGGCTCGGGTGAAATTAAAATGAAAGACATGATCCGTGCTGGCTTTGTGTTAAATATTGTCGCTATTGTTTTAATTACCTTAGTAACAATGACCATAGCAGCTCAGGTTTTTGGTTTTTAATAACCCACTTTAATCAACTAACAAAACAGATAACCGATGCACACAAAAGCAGTGCATCGGTATGAGTTCCAACCAACCTTATGAGTGTTTTTGCAACGCTTTTCATTATGTTGCAAAATCACTCTTTATTGCTCGTGTAACAGATCAAGGTTATAGTCTTGAAAACGTTATAAATCGAGTAGCCTATTTTGACCACTGATACATTATCTACAGGGACTTTGCGTTCACAATTTAATGAACTAAAGCACTCTTTTGAAGACACCCCTTACTTACCCATTGAGCAACGCCTTGCTTTACTTAAGCAAGTACGCGCTAACATTGTAACGTTAGAGCAAGACTTAATTGCTGCAGTATCTAAAGATTTTGGTTACCGAACGGCCTTTGATACCTTAGTAGGTGATATTTTGCCCACCATGCAGGGGCTTGCGCATATTATTAAAAAGCTACCTCGCTGGTCTAAGCCTAGTCATCGCAGCGCGGGGTTAAGCTTATGGCCCTCAAAAGTAAGTGTCACCTATCAGCCTATTGGTGTGGTGGGTGTGATTGCACCATGGAACTATCCTATTCAACTAGCATTGGTACCTGTTATTACTGCGATTGCAGCGGGTAACAGGGTGATGTTAAAGCTCAGTGAATTTACGCCTAACACCAATGCCGTTATTGAAAAAATATTTGCAGGTGAATTAAGGCAACACTGCACCATTATTCAAGGTGGTAGCGACGTGGCAAGTGAGTTTTCATCATTGCCGTTTGCGCATTTACTGTTTACAGGCTCGACGGCTGTTGGCAAGTTAGTTATGGCCGCGGCCAGTAAAAATTTAACACCAGTCACTTTAGAACTAGGCGGAAAATCGCCAGTCATTGTGTTAGAAAAAGCCGATGTAAATAAAGCCGCGCGTGCTCTATTATTTGGCAAAATGGCCAATGCAGGGCAAATATGTGTGGCTCCTGACTACGTATTTGTTCCTAAAGCACTAGAACATCAGTTTATTAAAGCTTTGTGCACACTTTATAAAAAGCACTTTAAGCAAGGTGTTGAAGGGAAAAACCTGACCTCGATTATAAGCCCTGCACATTATCAACGTTTGTTAGGTTATTTAGAGCAAGCACAAGAGCAAGGCGCTAAAATTACTAAACCGCTTGAACAAAACCAGCAAGATGGCGAAAAGCATCGTATGGGTCTGCATATTGTGACGCATGTCACCGACGAGATGCAATTAATGCAAGAAGAGCTATTTGGTCCCATTTTACCCATTATGAGTTACGACAAATTAGAGGACGTGCTTAATTATATTCGATTACGCGACCACCCATTAGCCCTTTACATTTTAGGTCAAGATAAACAGGCGCAACAGTACATTATTAAGCAAACACTCAGCGGAACAGTTGCGGTAAACGACACATTAATACAAGTAGCTGCCGATGATGTGCCGTTTGGTGGCGTGGGGCATTCGGGGATGGGGCATTATCACGGCAAAGAAGGTTTTCTCACCTTTAGCCATGCAAAAAATACCTTAGTCTCTGGCTCGGTTAACCCGCGCATTGGTTTATTACTTAAACAAAATAAATTACTGATCAAAGTGCTAAAGTGGCTTTATGTAAAATAGCCTGCAACGCTTAAAACAAAAAAGCTGAATGAATCACTTCATTCAGCTTTTATAATAGCTAACTTAAAACAGGCGTCCTTCGCCAGCATAAGTACCCGCTAAAATTTTGGTATAAATTGCATCGGCTTTTTCTTTGGCCTCAGCTACCTCTTTAGGAAGCATAGTACGTTCATCAAGTTTACGGCTGTGACTGGCTTGCATGTTGCCGTTATACTCGGCAATGGTATTCCACACATACGACATTTCAAGATTTTTTGGCATTCCTAAGCCTTCAAAATACATCAGTGCTAAATTAAACTGCGCCAATGTGTAATTATTAGCAGCGGCTTTTTCATACCATGTTCTGGCGGCTTTATAATCTTGGCTAACACCATCGCCATTTGCGTACATTACACCTAAGTTATACTGTGCTGCGGGAAGGTTCTTATTGGCTGCTTTTTCAAATAAGGTTATGGCCATTTGTTTGTCTAATTTAACGCCATTGCCTTCGTCATATAAAACCGCAAGTGCAAACATTGAATCTACATGGTTCTTTTTAACGGCTTGTTGGTACAGCTCAGCTGCTTTGTAATAATCACGGGTAACGCCATGGCCACCTTCGTATAGCTTACCTAATTCGTAAATACCCGGTGCATAGCCTTTGTCAGCTAAATAATTAAACTCTTTAAGTGCTTCTTCAAATTCACCCGCATTAGCAGCTCTGATCCCTTCTTCTAGTCCAGCATAGGCAAGAGGGGTAGCGAGCATAATACCGGCCAGTAGCAGTGCTTTAAAATTAGACTGTGACATAAGCATGTCTCCAAATTAGTTGTCGTTCTATGTAAGCGCCATAAAAGTAAAACTTACCTAGTGAATCTATTAGGGATAGGTAAAAAATTATGAGCTAAATTAATAACGCCAACGTTTATAACCTAGGTATACAAACGTATTAACAAGTAGCTTTAACTATAGCTCAAAAATTCTAAACTTAAGCATATAGTCATGATATAAATTGCGTTAGCTTGCGATTCTATAGAAAAATGAAAAAAATAAAAGCGAGCAATAGCTTACATAATTACTTATGATGATTTTTGGCAACCAAAGCATCATAAAACGGGGTCTGTTAATGTTAAATAATTTAAAAAATATAAAACTAAGCAAAATTATTTTTATAACCAGTTTATTGTTTATTGCCAGTTGTTCTACCTCCTTTGCTTATAACAACCTTGGTTGGCTGTCTTCGTTTTGGATAGACGATTATGTCGACTTAAACAAAAGCCAATCAACGCAGTTAAAAGTGATTATTAATAACACCCGAGATTGGCACCGAGAGGTTGAGTTACCAAAATATAAAGCCGATTTACTCGACTTAAGGCAGTTGCTCGATAAACAAGCCGATACAGCGCAGTTAATGGCAAAAATAACGCAGGTAAAGCAGCATTGGCGCAATTTACTTTTGTACGCGAGTGATCCCTTAATCGAGCTGGCAAAAACGTTAACTCCATCACAACGCAGTGAAATGATAGAAAACATTCGCGATCAAATTAATGACGAAATAAAAGAGCACGCTTCATTAACCAAAGAGGAGCATCAGCAGTCTCGTTTAGACAGGCAACTAGACTATTACGAACAATGGCTTGGTAAGCTCACCTCAGAGCAGCGAACGCTAGTGTCACAAGCCAACAGTGAATATATCAGTACCAGCAATTTATGGTATGACTATAAACTAACTCGGTTAGGTGCACTTGAAGCGCTTTTTAATCAGCAAACCCTTGATGATGCCCAATTTGCGCAGCAGTTACGCACTATCATTACAGAACGAGAGCTGTTTATGAGTGCTGAACTCATTGAGAGAAATGAGGAAAATTTAAGGGCATACGCACAGTTGCTGGTTAAATTAAATCAAACCTTAAGCCCTAAACAAGTCGCACATGTTGATGAGGAATTTGCTGACTTGGTTGGCACAGTTAATGAACTGCTTACAGAATAGCTGCATTTAACCAATCCTTTTTGCTTATTTTAAAGGGGGTTGTTAAGCATAAAATTGTGATTATTGCATTTCAGGGTTAATATAAACGATTAGTTTTGATTTAAGTTTTTTATGGATATAGCCGCTCTTAACAGTACAAAAATATTACGTAAGCATGTCTTAAAATGGATGTGTTTATTTTTTGGTTTGCTGTCATTTATTTTTGCTGTGTTTAACCTATCAAAAAATCATTTTTATATTGTAGCCGGCTTAGAGGTGTGTTTTTCCGCACTTTGTTTTTATATTTTTATACAATTGGTTAAAAACAAGCAACGAAACTGGTATGCCATAACGGTTTGTATGACTGTAACGCTCGTTATACTATGTGGAACCTTTTTGGCACCACTTAAAAATGGTTTGTTTTTGTGGGCGTTTTCTTTACCCATTTTGTATTATCTACTTCTTGGTCGAAAATACGGTATTGTGTTATCGGCCACACTTTTGGTTATGCAATCATCAGTGTTGCTTTATAAATTACCAAGCCCTTATTTTTCCTCTTTTAACCTAGCGCTCAACTTACTGTTTATTTATATTATTATATGGGTCATTTCTCATGTTTTTGAAGGAAATAGGGCCGAATTTTCGAAGCGACTTAAAAACTTGGCTTTACTTGATCCTCTCACGGGAGCAGGAAACCGTTTATCTATGAGTCATTATTTTGAAGTGGAGATAAAAGACAAGTCACAGCTGTACTTGTTTTTAATTGATCTTGACCACTTTAAACAAATAAATGATGAATATGGCCATGATGTAGGAGATAAAGTGCTGGTTGAGTTGGCAACTCTATTTAGGATTACTTTTGCAAAAGGGTATGTGTTTAGGGTAGGGGGTGAAGAATTTTCTTTAATGGGCAATTTTGATAGTGCACAATCCGCGCTGGCAATGGCTGAAAATCTTAGACAAGCCGTTGCAACTAAATATATTGAGGCCAATGGTATAACCATAAATTTAACAGCCAGTGTTGGTGTAGTTAAGTACCAACAACAAAATTTGGCTGAATTAATAGCGCAAGCAGATAAGCAGCTTTATAAGGCAAAAGATGCGGGGCGCAATGCGGTTTTTTCTGATATTAACCTCTGTGCAGATGCGGCTTAATACATTTGATCAAAATTAGGAATACTGTTTTCCCAAATCGGTCTTTCTTTGCCAATGTATTCACGCACGGCATCAAAAAACAATCGTGTTCTTACCGGTAAATCTCGGTGTGGGTATACAGCATACATTGCACTGTGTTCCATTAATTTTACATCGGTAAGTAAGGGCACCAGTTGCCCATCAATCACTTCTTTATCTAAAATAAATGCCGGCGCTAAAAAGTAGGTGGTGCCAGAGAGGGTTTTCATCAGTAATACTTCTGCATCGTTTGCTCTAAACACACTTTTTATTTTTTGCTCGCAGTGCTCGCCAGTGTGGTTATAGTAATTTATGCCTTCTACCCGCAGTGAGTTGCTGGCATAACTGGCTGCTGGCAATTGTGCCAAATCAGTGATTGTTGTTGGCATACCGTATGTTTCTATAAACGTTGGCGCGGCTAATAGTAACAGACGATTACGGGCAATTTTACGAGCAATTAATGATGAGTCTTTGGGTTCACCCACTCTAAACGCTAAATCAAATCCTTCAGATACAATATCAACCAGTCGGTCATCTAAACGCAGTTCTACTTCCACTTGCGGAAAGCGTTTTTGGAAATCGTTGATCACTGGCTGTAAGTAGCGTCGACCTATTAAAGTAGATGCGGTCACTTTCAATACGCCGCGAGGCTCTTGGTGGTAGTTTTCTGCCATGCGCACCGTTTCGCCAAGCAGGCTTCGCAGCTCACCCGCTTTTTTTATCATTTCAGCGCCCGCTGCTGTAAGAGAGAATGAGCGGGTTGTTCTGTTTAATAGTCTTACCCCAAGTTCATCCTCTAACCGACTAATTTGTTTAGAGATCACTGAGCGGTCAATATTTCGTATTTCGGCTGCTTTTGCAAATGAGCCTTGCTCTACCACTTCAAGCAGCATTAATAGTCGACTGGTTGTATCCATTATTTCATCACTTAGTGAGTATTGATGCCATTTTGGCACTAATGAATTTAAAGATCTATTGTTTTTGTCATCAAGTATGTTCCGTATTATGCAATGCTAAATTAAAAGGAGCGTCGTTATGAACAAACACTTAATTGCTACAGCACTATCTGTTGCATTAATCACACTGGCCGGTTGTGCCGATGAAAGTGCAGCGCAATCAGCCCCCGCACAGCAACAACAAGCTATTGATGTAGCCGAAGTCTTGGTTAAGCCAGTTCAAAGTTGGCATACCTATACAACACGCTTAGAGTCACCGCAGAAAGTGGCATTAATGCCGCGTGTATCCGGCATTATTGAGCAAATTGAATTTAAAGAAGGGGATAGCGTTAAACAAGGCGATGTATTATTTCGTTTAGACGATCGCTCATTCGCTGCAACCGTTGACAGTTTAAGCGCTCAGGTAAAAAGTGCTCAAGCAGCACTTGAACAAGCAAAAAGCGAAGCATCGCGTGCGGTACGCTTAACTGAGCGAAAAGCCATTTCGACTGAGCAAGCACAAGCGCGTACATCGACTTTACGTCAGCGTGAAGCACAACTTGCTGCACTGCAAGCGCAGCTTAAAGCTGCAAAGCTCGATTTAGAGTTTACGTCAGTGGTTTCTCCTATTGATGGCGTGATTTCTCGCGCAAATATTACCAAAGGTAACAACGTACTTGCAGGGCAAAGCGTGCTTACTTCAATTGTTTCTAATGACAAAATGTACGCTTACTTTGATGTCGATGAACGTACTTGGAATAGCGCATTTGACGAAGTAACAGCTGCAAGCAAACAGCCTGTTGTAATGCAAAAAGTAGGGCAAGACGATTTTAACTATAGCGGCCATATTAACTTTATAGATAATCAAATTAACGCATCTACAGGCACTTTACGCGTTCGTGCGGTATTTGATGATCGTAGTAACGAGCTGCGTTCGGGCTCATTTGCACGCATTAAGTTAGCTGCTAATGCAGTGCGTGAAACTGTCATTATTCCAGACAGAGCCATAGGCACAGATTTAAAAAATCGCTTTGTGTTAACGGTAGGCGAAAACAATGTGCTGCAGTATAAGCTTGTAACGGTAGGTGAGCGCTATGGATCGTTGCGAGCCATCACATCAGGACTTGAGCAAGGCGATGTTATTGCTGTAAATGGCCCAGCTCGTGTAGGACCCGGTATGCCAATATCACCAAATAAAGTGGCAATTAATACCCAAGGCGTTGCATTTACGCTAAGTGCTAACCCTGCCGATTTAGTTGCTAAGCAATAAGGTTATTAGATGAAATTTTCACACTTTTTTATACAGCGACCGATTTTTGCGGCCATGCTGTCGTTGATTATTTTAATTGCAGGTAGCATTTCATTATTTCAGCTGCCTGTCAGTGAATACCCAGAAGTTGTACCACCAACAGTGGTTGTGACTGCAAGTTACCCAGGTGCTAACCCGACGGTTATTGCACAAACAGTGGCAACACCGCTTGAGCAAGAAATAAACGGCACCGAAAACATGCTGTATATGTTTTCACAAGCAACCAGTGACGGACGTATGACGCTCACGGTGACATTTGCGTTAGGCACTGATTTAGACCGTGCCCAAGTGCAAGTGCAAAACCGAGTAAATAGTGCGCTGCCGCGTTTGCCACAAGAAGTGCAACGTTTAGGGGTTGTTGCTGAAAAATCATCACCCGATTTAACCATGGTGGTGCATTTATATTCACCCCAAAACAGCCATGACACCGCGTATTTATCAAATTATGCCGATTTAAATATTAAAGATGAAATAGCGCGTTTACCTGGTGTGGGTGATATTCGTTTATTTGGTGGCGGTAAATATGCAATGCGAGTTTGGCTTAACCCCGATGCGCTAGCATCACGTGAGCTTACTGCAAGTGACGTGGTCAATGCACTGCGTTCTCAAAATCAGCAAGTTGCAGCGGGTAGTTTAGGTGCGCAACCGATTTCAAATGACAGTCAGTTTCAAATTCTATTAAACGTTAAAGGACGCCTTAATAGCATTGAAGAGTTTAAACAAGTCATTATTAAAGTTGGGGAGCAAGGGCAGCTTACCCGTTTGTCAGACGTGGCACGTGTTGATTTAGGCCAAGATTCTTATGCATTGCGTGCTGAGCTTGATAATCAACCTGCTTTAGCGATGCCAATATTTCAACGCCCAGGGTCAAATGCCATTGAGCTCTCTGATCAGGTGCGTGAAACCATGGCACGTTTATCAAAAGACTTTCCTGCAGGTGTTGAATACGACATTGTTTATGATCCAACGGTATTTGTGCGTGGTTCAATTGATGCGGTAATCGCCACTTTACTCGAAGCAATCGTGCTGGTGGTGATTGTGGTTATTGTGTTCTTACAAACCTGGCGCGCGTCTATTATTCCGTTAATTGCGGTGCCTATTTCACTCATTGGTACGTTTGCCGTAATGCAGTGGCTTGGGGTGTCTATTAATACATTATCGCTATTTGGTTTAGTACTGGCTATAGGTATTGTGGTTGATGACGCAATTGTGGTTGTAGAAAATGTTGAGCGAAACATAGAAGATGGCTTATCACCGCTTGAAGCCACCCGCGTGGCAATGACGGAAGTAACCGGCCCTATTATTGCGATTGCATTAGTATTATGTGCGGTATTTATTCCAACGGCTTTTATTACTGGGCTTTCAGGGCAGTTTTATAAACAATTTGCATTAACCATTACGATTTCAACGGTAATTTCGGCGTTTAACTCATTAACGCTGTCGCCAGCACTGGCCGCTTTATTGTTAAAATCACATGATGCCGAGCCTGATGCGTTTACCCGCGTGCTTAATAAATTATTTGGCCGTTGGTTATTTCAACCTTTTAACCGCGTGTTTGACCGTGGTGCTAAAGGGTATGAAAAGCTGGTACAAAAGCTTATTCGTATGAGTGTTGTGGTTATGGTTGCGTATATTGCTTTAGTTGGCGGTACGATTAAATTGTTTGATGCAGTACCGGGTGGGTTTATTCCACAACAAGATAAGCAATACTTAGTCGCTATTGCGCAGCTACCAGATGCAGCAAGCTTAGACCGTACAGAAGCGGTGGTAAAACAAATGCAGCAAATTGCATTAGAGGTCCCAGGGCTTGCGAACACGGTAGCGTTTCCTGGTCTTTCAGTGAATGGTTTTACTAATAGCCCAAATAGCGGCATCGTATTTACGCCACTGGCGCCTTTTGCAGAGCGTACTGATCCGAGTATGTCGGCTTCGGCTATTGCAGCGCAACTAAACCAACGTTTTGCGGCCATTGATGAAGCGTTTGTGGCTGTATTTCCGCCACCGCCTATTCAAGGCTTAGGAACCACAGGTGGCTTTAAGCTGCAAATTGAAGATAGAGCTAACAAAGGCTTTGAAGCTTTATTTAACAGTTTGCAATCAGTGATTGCTGCGGCGCAAAAAGATCCGGCATTAATGGGGCTGTATTCAAGCTTTAGAATTCAAGTGCCACAAATGGATATTGATATTGACCGCGAACAAGCGCTTATTCAAGGCATTCCATTAGATGAAGTGTTTAACTCGTTGCAAATTTATTTAGGCTCAGTGTATGTAAACGACTTTAATATGTTTGGTCGTACCTACCAAGTAAATGCTCAAGCAGATGCTGAATTTAGGGTAGACCCAGAGCAAATACTAAACCTAAAAGTACGTAATCGTGCAGGTAATATGGTGCCACTAGGCTCAGTGCTTACGGTAACGCCAACTATAGGCCCTGATCGTGTTATGCACTACAACGGTTACCCAAGTGCTGAACTTAACGGCAGCCCAGCGCCAGGTTACAGCTCAGACCAAGCGCAAACAGCGATTGAAAATGTATTGGCGAAAACGCTACCTACAGGTATTGAATATGAATGGACTGAGGTAACGTATCAGCAAGTACTTGCCGGCAATACTATGGTGTACGTGTTCCCACTGGTGGTATTGCTTGTGTTTATGGTACTGGCTGCACAGTATGAAAGCCTACGTTTACCATTGGCCATTATTTTAATTGTACCTATGACTATTTTCTCGGCGTTATTAGGGGTGTGGTTTGTAGGTTCAGACAACAACATATTTACCCAAATAGCGTTAATTGTACTGGTCGCATTGGCTTCTAAAAATGCCATCCTTATGGTGGAATTTGCTAAAGATAAACACGACACTGGATTATCGCACCTTGAGGCGATGTTAGCGGCGTGTCGATTACGTTTACGTCCAATTTTAATGACATCAATTGCCTTTACCGCAGGTGTTATACCGCTTGTATTGGCAACCGGTGCTGGGGCAGAAATGCGTCATGCCATGGGTAATGCGGTGTTCTCGGGTATGATTGGTGTAACTGTGTTTGGACTATTATTTACACCGGTGTTTTATATGCTGGTGGTAAAAAAGCAGCGCGTTGAGGAGCCTTCGCATGACTAAATTTAACTTGAGCGCTCTTAAATTATCGCCATGGTTGAGTTCTGCATTAGCGGTTGCTGTGTTATCAGGTTGTGCGAGTAAAATTGACACAGCCGCTCAGCAACAACAGATTAATGAGTTTGTTGCCAAAGCAATATCTGCAGAGCAGTTTATGGGTGAAGATGAGCAAAACTGGTGGCACAAGCTAGGCTCAGCGCAATTAAACCAGCTGGTGAGCAACGCACTTGCTAATAATTACGACTTACAAACTAGTCAGCTGGTATTAAAAAGTGCTTTGGCGCGTATTGGCGAGCAACAAGCGCAATACTTACCGCAAGGAGGTATTGAGATTGGTGCAAAGCGAAGCGGGCTAGGCAATACCAATAGCCGACAATCAAGTGCAAATGTTGCACTTGATTGGCAGCTCGACTTATTTGGTCGAATTACTGCGTTAGTCGATGCCGCGAATTCACAAGCAATGAGCCAAGCTGAGCAAGTTAGGTTATTGCAAATTGAAGTGGTGTCGGCTGTGATTAAAGGCTTTGTGAGTTATCAAGGTAATCTGCAAAAGCAGCAAATTATTGAGATGCAAATAGAAGCGCTTGAACAAAGCATTCAGGTGCTACAGGCCCAAGTTGATGAAGGTGTGGCTAATGAGCTCGACTTAAACCGCACTATGGCGCAACTTAGACAGCAGCAAGCCTTGGTGCCGGCAATTGAATATGCCAAGTACCGTGACTTATCTACTTTGGCCGTATTAAGCGCGCAAACTACGCAATCACTGAGTATTAATGATGAACGTACTATATTAACTAAGGCATTTGCGGTGTCATTGGCAAAGCCTAATGATGCAATAGCATTAAGACCTGATATAAGTCGTGCTTTATTTGATTTTAGCCAAGCAAATAGTTTAAGTGTAGCAGCCAGCAAAGCTTTATTGCCGGATATTAGCTTAAGCGGCTTTGCAGGCGTGTTAAGTTTAGGGAGCAACGGTTTTAGTGATACCCAGCAGCAATGGCAAGTAGCGCCGCAATTGCAGTGGTCATTATTAAGTTACCCTGCGCTTTTAGCACAACGCGATGCGCAGCAGTTTTTAAGCCAAGCGGCGTATACCGATTACCAACAAGTGGTATTAAAAGCGATTAACGAGAGTGAACTTTCTCTGCAATTATTGGTCAATCAAGCACAGCAATCGCGCTTTGCTGAGCAGCGGTATCAATTTGCTAATAATGCATTTTTACAAGCACAAGCAATGTATGAAGAAGGGCAAATTCCTTACTTAGAGTTGTTGGATGCACGTCAGGATGTTTTAATAGCACAAGAAAATGCCGTTGATTCAACTATTTCATCGTTACTGGCTAAGGTAAATGCTTACCAGTCATTTAATGGACGATGGAGTTACGCGTTAAGTAGTACTAACTAGTAGAGTTTTTGATGCCTAATACTGTAGTTACAAACCCAGATACTATTCCTTCATCTATGCAGGCTATTGCCTTAATAGAGCCTAATGAGGATATTCACTTATCGGATACTCAGTTACCTGTGCCTCAATGCACAGGTAATGAGCTGCTAGTAAAAGTAGAGTATGTTGGTTTAAATCCGGTGGATGCGCAATTTGCTAAATCTGGCTTTTGTTTATGGCAATATCCGCATGTTTTAGGCTTGGATGCAGTGGGTGTAGTGGTTAAAGCGGGTAAAGGCGTATTTCCTGGCGTGGGTGAGCGTGTAATGTGGCACGCCAGTATTGGTGAGCAAGGGGTGTTGAGCGAATACGCAAAAGTGCCTAATTATGCAGTGTCTATTATTCCCAAGCAATTAGCCAGTGACAAGGCTGCAACTTTACCCTGCGCCGGAATGGCGGCATTGATCAGCTTAGATAAACTATCAGTAACTGAGGGCGATACACTTTTTGTTGAAGGTGGTGCTGGCGCTGTAGGGCAATTTGCTATTCAGTTTGCCAAGCAGCGCGGTGCAGATGTATTTACCACCGCCTCTAAGCGCAATCATAAGTTAGTTAAGCAACTCGGCGCCGATGTGGTCTTTGATTACAACGATAAAGCCTTATGTGACAAAATTCGTCGAGAGTTAGGTCCACAAGGGTTTGACGCCGTTATTGATATTATGGGTGGGGAATCGACCATTCAAAATATCGAGCTAATGCGTTTTTGTGGTCGTATTGCTTGTTTAAATCCACTCCCTAACTTCGAACAGCAGCTAATGTACCGTAGAGCACCCAATATTAGTATTGTCTCCTTAGGAGGTGCGTGGCTAGCTAACAGCTTATGTGCGCAGCAGCGCATGAGTTTTATGGGCAATTTGTTGCTTGAAACGGTAGCAAATGGCGAAATAACTCCTCCAGAAGTACTAGCTGTTGATTTTAACGCAAACGCTGTTTCGGCTGCATTAAATAAACAGCTTGCAGGTGGGTTTACAGGTAAACAAGTGGTTAAAATAAGCTAATTTCACCCAAATTCTCGTATTAAAAAACGCAGCCTAATTTTAGGCTGCGTTTTTTTGTTTCTACTTTATCACCAAATCCGTATTTGCGGCGCCAACAACCAGAATTATTAAATTTTTAACAAAAAAAATAATAATTCAGCGTACAGGTGCAAGCCTTTTTATTTCAACAGTTTACGTTCAGGTAAAGAAAATAAATTGAAAAAACTGTTAATTAATTGAATAGAGTAATTGATCTAAACCGATTTTTATGACGTAATGTAGATATTATTTATCTGGTCGGATGAGTTCGCTATGAGTTTACGTACAAAATTAAAAAAAGTATTACCAAGCATTTCAGTTACTGAGCAAGAAGCGCTAGACGCTGGCGATGTATGGCTAGAAGGGTCTATCTATCGAGGTAAACCAGATTTCAGCGCGCTACGCGACGTACCTGCGGCAAAATTAACCGCAGACGAGCAAGCGTTCTTAGATGGCCCAGTACAAGAATTACTTGGCATGATTGACGATTCAGTCATTCAAAATGGTATTCATTTACCAAACGACATTTTAGAGTTTTTGAAAAAAGAGCGTTTCTTCTCGCTGATCATCCCTAAATCGTTTGGCGGTTTAGAGTTCAGCCCATACGCTAACTCAACAATTGTAGGTACAATTGCTACTAAAAGCTCAGCGGTTGCGGTAACCGTAATGGTACCAAACTCGTTAGGCCCGGGTGAGTTACTACTTCACTTCGGTACAGATGAGCAACAAGCACATTACTTACCACGTTTAGCAAATGGTACAGACATTCCATGTTTTGCATTAACCAGCCCAGAAGCAGGTTCTGATGCAGGCGGTATTCCTGATGTAGGTACTGTTACTAAAGGCATGTATAACGGTGAAGAAGTACTTGGCCTAGAAATTACATGGGACAAGCGCTACATTACACTCGCGCCAATTGCTACTGTACTTGGTTTAGCGTTTAAAGTAGTTGACCCTGATGGTCTACTAGGTGGCAAAGAAAACCTAGGTATTACTTGTGCACTTATTCCAAAAGAGCACCCTGGTGTAGAACTTGGTAACCGTCATGATCCTATGGGTATCCGTTTTTACAACGGTACTACACGTGGTAACAAGGTATTTGTACCAATGGACTTTATTATCGGTGGTCAGAAAAACATCGGTCGCGGTTGGCAAATGCTAGTTAGCTGTTTAGGCGCTGGTCGTGGTATTTCATTACCAGCATTAGGTGTAAGTACAGCACAAGTTGCATTTAAATCAGCTTCTGAGTACGCAGCAGTGCGTGAACAGTTTGGTTTATCAATTGGTCAATTTGAAGGTATTCAAGAAAAGCTAGCTGACATTGCAGGTAAAACATACCTACAAGAAGCAATGCGAGTATTGACAACTGAAGGCTTAGGCATGGGCTTAAAACCATCGGTAGTAACTGCAATTGCTAAATACCATATGACAGAGCTTGGTCGTGATGTACTTGACTCAGCAATGGATATTCAAGCGGGTAAAGCAATTCAGAACGGTCCTCAAAATACACTTGCTAGCGGTTATGTGGCGCAGCCAATTGCCATTACGGTAGAGGGCGCGAACATTCTTACCCGTAACCTGATGATCTTTGGTCAAGGTGTCATGCGTTGTCACCCATACCTACAGTCTATGGTTGAGTCTATCCACAGCGATGACAAAAACGCAGATGCAGAATTTAACGGTATTTTACGTAAAACGGTTGGTTACAGCACAGCAAATAGCTTACGTGCATTCCGTTTAGGTGTACTACCATTTACTGCTGGCGCAAGCTCTGCATTACCAGAAGTACGTGACTACGAAAAAGCAGTACATAAACTATCAGCTAAATTAGCTGTCTATGCTGACTTCTCGTTACTAGTACTTGGTGGTAAATTAAAGCAAGCTGAAATGCTTTCAGCACGTTTAGGCGATGTAATGAGCTTCTTGTATGCAGCTATGGCATCTATTAAGTATTACGAGCAAAAAGTAGCAAGCAGCGAGCGTGAGCAAGCGGCTCCTTACTTCCATTATGCGACTCGTTTTGCACTACAAAGTGCAGAAGAAGCATTGCACAAGTTCTTAGACAACTTCCCTGCAAGTGGTACTCGTAAGTTCATTCGTTTTATTACCATGAACTACTCAACTAAAATGCCAAAAATTAGCGATGATTTAATTCGTGAATTAGCAAAACAAGCTCAGCTTGATACGGCATTTAAAGCGCAAATAACGCATTTAGTTAAGCCAATTGAAGGTGATGGTCATCACATCAATGAGCAAGCTTACAAAGCTAAAATGGCGTCACTTGAGCTATTAGCTAAAGTGAAAAAAGCGCTACGTGCTAAAACCTTTAAGCCGGGTACGCGTTTTTCAATCACGCTTGAAAATGCACTTGCTGCAAAAGTAATTAACGACGCTGAATTTGTTCAGTTAAGTGATTACAACAAAAAGCGTGAAAAAGCGATTCGTGTTGATGAGTTCGACTTCGATATGAACATCCTAGACGACAACGCACAGCCAGTTAATCCGCTTAAAAGCGTGGTTAACCAATAAAATTCAATAATGCAAAGCGCCTGCAGTTTAGGCGCTTTTATTGATACAAAATTAGTGTGGAGTCCTGCTTGAGTAATATCAAGCGGGGCTTTTTTATGGGTTTTCAAAGTAGAAATAGATAGCGGTATTGGTCTTAAAGCGAATATGTATGCATAGAGGATTAAAAAGAGACGCTTATAATCTTGAAAAAGGGCTAACAACCCCGTTGGCACCTTGTTGCAGTACATGGGTATATATTTGTGTGGTTTTAACATCAGAATGGCCAAGCTGAGCTTGAACAGTTCTTATATCGGCGCCATTTTGCAATAGATGCGTTGCAAATGAATGACGCAAGGTATGCGGTGTTATAATTTTTGTTAATCCCGATTTTTGAACGGCTTTTTTAACCTCTTTTCTAATACAAGAGTGATGAAAATGATGTCGTCTTATTTCACCACTTTGAGGATCTGAACTTAATATATGAGAAGGAAATAAATACTGCCACGCAAGTGATTTTGAGGCGCTAGGGAATTTTTTTGTTAAAGCATATGGCATCCACACACCCGCATATTCCGTATTATTTAAATCAAGTTTTAAATAGTCATCAACGTTCAAAATTTGATTTCTCAGCATAGGAATTAGCTCTGTGGCCAGCGTTACAATACGGTGTTTATTACCTTTCCCATTCCATACTTGAATACACTTATAATCAAAATCAATATCTTTCACCCTTAACTGCACCGCTTCCATTACTCTTAAACCGCTACCATACATAAGGCCTGCAATAAGATAATAGCGCTTATTTAAATGAGTCATAAGCAGCTTAACTTCTTCTGGCGTCATTACGACAGGCAGTTTTGCTTGTTTTTTACTGTGGGCAAAATTTAAGTTTAACGATAATTCACTTTTTATTATGTGCTTGTATAAAAATGACAATGAATTAAGTGCTGTGGCTTGCGTTCGTGGTGCAACATTTTGCTTTAACACTAAGTGTTCTAGATAGCGTTCGACTTCATTGTCTCCCATTGAGGCGGGGTGGCGCTTATTATGAAAATGAATATAAGATGCAATCCACCTCAGGTAAGTATCTACGGTACGTAATGAATACTGACGCACTAACATATATTCAGCGATATAATTTAAAAATGGGGAACGCGTTTTCATATTTTCACCAATAAGAATACTGTGTTTATATACAGCTTAGTTGTTTTGCTCACATATTCAAGAAAATGCGCGCCGAGCGCACTTTCTTCTTTCTTATTATATTTAGTACCAAGAAAAAATTATAGCTGGTAATGAGTTAAGTTATTTGTTAAAAAGTAATTAATAAATATATTAGCGTAACGTTGGT